>CAZUKT010000088.1:0-11710 GCA_964620975.1 uncultured Rubrivivax sp.
CGGTGTCCGCGACGTTCGGGTCGGTCTCGCCCGAGCCGGGCGTGCCGGTGCCGCTTGGGTTGGCTGCGGGCTGTGGGGGGCCGGTGCGGGCTGCGCGGACTGTGGCGCTGGTGTTGGGGTGGCCGCAGGCGCGGCCGGGCCCACGCGCTCTCGGCGCAGGTCGGTCATGGCCGGCGTACCGGGACGGCGGTCGGGCGCGGCATTGTTGCGCTCGGTGTTGCGCTCGATATTGCGGTCCACGTTTCGATCGACATTGCGGTCCCCACCGCGATCAACACTGCGGTCGTTGCCCCGCTGAACGTCGCGGTCACGCTCGCGGCCCGATGGGCGCTCGGGCGCAGTCGGCGGTGCCACGGGGCGCACGGACGGCTCCACACGCACGGGCGCTGGCCGTTGCGGGCCCATTTGCGGCGGCGTGTGCCCTGGCGCAGGCAGCGGCTGGGCACCGCCAGGCACCATCTGCACCGGTGGCCGCGATTCATGCGGTTCACGCGGCCCACGCGGCTCCCGCGTGGGTGGTTGTGCGGCCACCCATGGCCGGCCCGGGCCATTGGCGCCAGGCTGCGGGTTGATCACCGAGCGCGACACCGGCTGGCGCAGCGCCAGCGCGTCGCGTGGTACCACGGTCACCGCGCCGGGCGCGTGCTGGTTGCCGTAGCTCACGGGCCCGGTGGGCACCTGTTGCGGCGGCGGGCGGTGGCCAGGGCGGTGCGGCGGCAGGTTGATGCGGTCACGGTAGTTGGGGCTGCTGCGGTAGTGCGGCACAAACAATTCAAAGGGTGCCAGCGGCAGCCAGCCAATGGCCGGCCCACCAAAGTTGACCGACACACCCCAGTGCGCGCCCCCCACCCACGCCACCAGGGCCGGCGCATACACCGGGCGGGCGATGTAATTGCCCGGCGTCCAACCCCAGCGGCCGCGCCAGTGCACCCAGCGGCCGTAGTGGAAAGGCGCAAAGCCCCAAGGCGCTTCGTCCACCCAGGTCCAGCCCCAGGGCCGCACCCAGGCCCAGCGGCCTTCGCGGTAAGGGGCCCAGTCGGCGCGCACTTCAAGCGGCAGCCAGATGGCGCCGTATTCGGGGTGCTGCTCCCAGCGGCCGTGGCGGTCCAGGTCTTCGGCGCCTGTCATTTCAGGCGACACGTAGCGGCTGGACGCGCTGCGCTCGTCGCGCTGGTCGTCCTTGAGCACCCACTCTGCGAAGTCGTCGCTCTGCAGTGGGTTCTTCCAGTCATGGCGCAGTTCGGCGCGGTCGCCTCGCCCTTCGCGCCACAGTTCCACACGCTGGCCGGTTTCCACCAGGAAACCACGCTCTGCGTCCACCCGCAGCGTGCCGCGCCAGACGCCGGCCTGGGTGGTGTCGTCGTCGCGGTCAAAGCGGTAGTGGCCGGCACGCTGGGGCAACAAACGGGCTTCTTGCGTGACGAGTTCAATCTCGGCCGCCACGGCACGCGAGCGCACCCGCATGGCCAGGCTGCCACTGTGCAGTTGCAGGTGGATGCGTTCGTCGTCGAGCCGCAGCAGCTCTATTTCAGTGCCGCCGCCCAGGCGCAGCACGGTGGATCCCACACGCACTTCGGCACGGGCGCGGGCGGCGGTGGAGACGCGGTCGCCCGTGGTCAGCGGGCGGTTGCGCTCGGCTTCGTCCCACTGGCCTTGTTCGGCGTCAAACCACGACACGCTGCCCTGCATGGCCGACAGGCGGCCCACACGGCCGGGCGGGTCTTCGTCGGCCCTGGCCGGTGTTGCAGCGGCAAAGGCTGCCAGGGAGACCAGGGCACACGTCAGCCATTGGCGTGCGCGCAGCAAGGTGCGGGCGGTTTTCATGGCTGCACAACGCCGCCGGCCCGGACTTGGCCGACTGCGGCCTTGTAAAGCCGTGTGTCCGCGCCGCGGCAGGCGCCGGCAAAAAGCCGGGTGGTGGCCGATTCAGTCATCACTGCTTTCGTCCATTTCAGGGAACAGCACGCTTGTGTAGCCAAACTTCGTCAAGTCCACCATGCGCGTCGGGTACAGGCGGCCGATGAGGTGGTCACATTCATGTTGCACCACGCGGGCGTGGAAACCGTCCACGTCACGGGTGATGGGCTGGCCCAGCGGGTCGAAGCCGGTGTAGCGGATGCGCGCGTGGCGCGGCACCGTGCCACGCAGGCCGGGCACGGAAAGGCAGCCCTCCCAGCCGTCCACCACCTCGTCGCCCAGCGGCGTGATGACAGGGTTGAGCAACACGGTGCGGGGCACGGGCGGCGCCTCGGGGTAACGATCAATGCGGCCAAAACCAAACACCACCAGTTGCAGGTCCACGCCAATCTGCGGCGCGGCCAGGCCGGCACCGTTGGCGGCTTCCATGGTGTCAAACATGTCGGCAATCAGCGCATGCAATTCGGGTGTATCAAAGGCCGGCACTGGCGGCGCCACCCGCAGCAGGCGCGGGTCGCCCATCTTCAGGATTTCTCGCACGGTCATGGTTTGCTCGTTTCGGGTTGCGCGGCGGCCAGCGGGGCCGCAGCATATTGTTGAATGTGTTGCAGCACTTGCTGCACGCGGTGCGCCACGCTGCCGTCCACCACCAGCGGCCGCACGCCCGCCTCAGCCAGCCGGGCCAAGGTCCAGGCGTGCTGGGCCGAGCGGAAGCTGTCGTCGCGCCGACACCCGTCTTGCACAAATGCAAAGTCAGGCTGGCACAACACCGTCAGGTCGTAGCCGTGGCGGGCCAGTGCATGCAACTGGGGCGGCGCGTGGCCGTGGTCGTGCAAGCAGTACTGCAGTGTGGTCAGCGGCGTGGTGTCACACACCAGCCAATCGGTGCTGCGCAACCCCCCCTGCATGGCCGCCTCGGCCTCGAGCGCCACCTGGCGCTGCGCCACGTGCACCAGTTCGTCCACGCTCAGCGTCTCACGCAGTTCTTCCCAGCGTTGGCGGCCGTACTCGGGCACCCAGGCCGTGCTCAAGGCCTGGGCCAGGGCGATGGCCAGGGTGGTCTTGCCGCTGGATTCACCGCCCAGCAGCGCCACGCGGCGCGGGGCATCAAGCGGGCGCATGCAGCAAAGCCTTCAGGCCGTCTTCGTCAAGCACGGCCACACCCAGTTCGCGGGCCTTGTCGAGCTTGCTGCCGGCCTCGGCCCCAGCCACCACGAAATGCGTTTTCTTGGACACCGAAGCCGACACCTTGCCGCCTGCGGCTTCTATCAAGTCCTTGGCGGCGTCGCGCCCCAGCGTGGGCAGCGTGCCAGTCAGCACCAAGGTCTTGCCGGCCAGCGGCTTGGGGCTGGTTTCGTTGGCCGTGCCGTCACTTTCGGGCCAGGTGATGCCGGCGTCGCGCAGCGCCTGCACCACCTCGCGGTTGTGCGGCTGTGCAAAGAAGGTGTGGATGCTGTGCGCCACGATGGGGCCCACGTCGTTGACCTGCAGCAACTGCTCCACGCTGGCGTCCAGCAACCGGGCCATGCATCCAAAGTGCCGTGCCAGATCCTTGGCCGTGGTCTCGCCCACCTGGCGTATGCCCAGCGCGTAAAGAAAGCGCGCGAGTGTGGTGTGCTTGCTCTTGTCCAGCGCAGCCACGATGTTGGCGGCGCTCTTGTCGGCCATGCGGTCAAGGCCCGCAAGACGCATCGCGTCCAGCTGGTACAGATCGGGCAGCGCGTGGATCACGCCCCCGTCCACGAGCTGGTCCACCAGCTTGTCGCCCAGGCCCTCGATGTCCATGGCGCGCCGGCCGGCAAAGTGCAGCACCGCCTGCTTGCGCTGTGCAGGGCAAAACAGGCCGCCGCTGCAGCGGTAGTCCATGCCACCACGTTCACGTTCGGCACGGCTGCCGCACACGGGGCAGGCCCGGGGCAGGCGGAAGTTGGGCACATAGGCCGCACGTGCGCCTGGCACACGGCCCACCACCTCGGGTATCACGTCGCCCGCTCGGCGCACGACCACCGTATCCCCCACCCGCACGCCCTTGCGGCGCAGCTCAAACACGTTGTGCAGCGTGGCATTGCTCACCGTGGTGCCGCCCACAAACACGGGCTCGAGCTTGGCCACCGGCGTGAGCTTGCCGGTGCGGCCCACCTGCACGTCAATGGCCCTGAGCACCGTCATCTGCTCTTGCGCCGGGTACTTGTGTGCCACCGCCCAGCGGGGCTCGCGGCTGACAAAACCCAAGCGCCTTTGCAGCGCCGTGGCGTTGAGCTTGTAGACCACGCCGTCGATGTCAAAAGGCAGCATGTCGCGCTTGTCACCCATGGCACGGTGGAAGGCCACCAGCCCCGCAGCGCCGTGCACCACCGCGCGGTCGGTGCACACCGGCAGGCCCAGGGCGGCCAGGGCGTCGAGCACACCGCTGTGGGTGGCGGGCAAATCCTTGCCATCGATCCAGCCCTGCACCTCGCCCAGCCCATACGCAAAAAAGCTGAGCGGCCGCTGTGCCGCAATGGCTGGGTCCAGCTGGCGCACGGCACCGGCGGCCGCGTTGCGCGGGTTGACAAAGGTCTTTTCGCCCTTCTCGCGCTGGCGTTGATTCATGCGCTCAAATGCGTCACGGCGCATGTAGACCTCGCCGCGCACTTCCAGCACGGGCGGTGCGTCGCCCAACAAACGCAGCGGGATCTGGCCGATGGTGCGGATGTTCTGTGTGACGTCTTCGCCGCTCTCGCCGTCACCACGCGTGGCGGCCTGTTTCAGCACACCGGCTTCGTAACGCAGGTTGAGCGCCAGGCCGTCAAATTTGAGCTCGGCCGCATATTCCACGGGTGGCGCTTCGGGGCCCAGTTCCAGTTCGCGCCGCACGCGCTCGTCAAAGGCCAGCGCGCCGGACGGCGTGGTGTCGGTTTCGGTGCGGATGCTGAGCATGGGCACGGCATGCCGCACCGGCACAAAACCGTCCAGCACGCGGCCCATGACGCGGTGCGTGGGGGAGTCCGCACACAGCAGCTCAGGGTGGGCGGCTTCCAGTGCCTGCAGCGCCTGAAACAGGCGGTCGTATTCGGCGTCGGGCACTTCAGGCGCGTCCAGCACGTAGTAGCGGTGCGCGTGGTGGTGCAGCCGTGTGCGCAACTCGGCGGCATGTGCGACAACGTTCGCGGCAACGTTCGCGGCAGCGCTCAGCGCAGCACCAGCGGCGGGGTCGATTTCAGGCATGGGCGCAATTGTCTGACAGGCCTTGTGCGCCGGCTCAGCGTGCCGCCAAAGGCCGCTGGGCGGCAGGCGCAGGCGCAGGTGCCGCCACCACCACCGCCGCCGCCGCCGCCCGCGCATCACCAAACCCATGCGGCTGCGTGTCCAGCACCTGGCAGGCATGTTCGTAGCCCTGCTGCACGATGCTGTCAAAGCGGTGCCAGGCCAGCAAGCCCACACGTTCTAGCGGCGGGTTGATCACCAGGTCGGCCAGCCTTTCGGCCTGCCGCTGGCGCGCCATGCTGTACAGGATGGTGACGTTCATCAGGTAACCCGGCAGCGACGGGAAGCGCCAGCGTCGCTTTGCCTTGGGCCGCAGGCGGTCACGCAGCAGGGCCCAACTGCCGGGTACTTCATCGCTGGGCAGTTTGCGCGGCTTGCGGAAGTTGAGGTCCACGCCGATGACGCGGCCCACGCCGCGCTGCGCCACCATCACGTCCACCGGAAAGTTGTTGAAGCTGCCGCCGTCGCACAGCAGATCACCGCCCATCACCACCGGCGGCAGCGCGCCGGGGATGGCCAGGCTGGCGCGCACCACCGTGGCCAGGGGGCCGTGCCGCAGCACCTGTTCACGCGCTTGCGAATAATTGGTGGCGACGCAAAAAAAGCCCTTCCACAGGTCTTCCACATCGGCGTCAAAACCCAGCAGCTCACGCACCGACGAATCCAGCAGGTGCCGCAGCCGCACGCCCTTGATCAGCGACAGCAGCGGCAGCAGGTTCCAGTCGCCCGTGGGGTTGACGGAGAAGGCCTTGCGCGTGAGGTCGGTCGCCGCCGCCAGGGGCTGGCCACCGGCCACCGCCAGCGCCATGACAGCGCCGATGCTGGTGCCGCCCACGCAGTCGATTTCGATGCCACGCTCTTGCAGTGCCTTCATCACGCCCAGGTGCGCAAAACCCCGTGCGCCACCGCCGGCCAGCACCAGGCCAATGGCGCAGCGGGCCTCGATGCGGGCCAGGCGCGCCATGTCGGCCGGCAGCGTGGGCCGCACGTGGATGTGCTCACCCACGGGGCGGCGCGCCAGCCAATGGCGCGTGCCACGCGGGCAACGTGTATCGGCCGCGTGCAGCAGCACCAGGATCTCGGCCGCTTCGGTGCGCGGCGCACGGCGCATGAGGCACTGCGTTTCATTGGCATGCAGCACGGGCTCGGCGGCGGCGTCGGCCAGCAGCAGCAGTTCGTCGCAGTGGCGGGCACACCGTTGCGTCCAGTCGGTGGGCGTGGCGTCGCCGGCCAGCAGCACAAAGTCGTGCGCGGCTTCAATCTCGTCCAGCCGCAGCGCAATGCTGCGGTTGTCGCCGGCACCACTGTCGGCCAGGCTGCGGGCGTCCACCACGCACACGCTGCCGTGCTGTCGCAACTGCGCCGCCAGCGACAACGCAAAGGCCTGCGCGTCCACACCGTCCGTCACAGGCAGCAGGCCAATGGTCACCGGCATGGCCATGGGGTTGCGTTTTTGCTCGGTCTGCAGGCGGCGGATGATCTGCCGTGTCAGCACCAGCGACAGCTGCGGGCTGGTGGCCAGCAGCGCAGCAAAGTGGGCCTTGTCCAGCCGCACCAGCACCGAGTCGCGTATGGCCACCACGGTGGCCGAACGGGGCTCGTCGGTGATGAGGCTCATCTCGCCAATGATCTGGCCACGCGACATCTCGCGCACCGCGCGCTGCGTGCCGTCGTCTTGCTGCACGTAGGCACGCAGCCGGCCGCTGACGGCCAGGTACAGCGCGTCACCGGCTTCACCTTGCTGCATCAGCACTTCACCACCCGAAATTTCGACCCATTGCAGGTGCTGGCGCAGCAGTGCCAGCGCGGCGGCTTCCAGTTCACCCAGAAACGCTTGCAGGTAGTCGGCCAGGAGTTGGTCCTGGTGGGGCAAAGACGCGTGTGGGATGGCTTGCAAATGGGGGCTCCAGATCGGGCGCCACTCTAAGGCAACGCTGACCGATTCGGCGGCGGCTGCGGGCAAGCCCGCAGGCCATGCGCGCCAGCCCCAGGCCGCACGGTTTTTGCCTGCGCTGGCAGCGCAGGCACTTCAGCTGAACAGCCGCCGCGCGGCTGCAGAGCCGGCCGCCACGTCCAGCGCTTGCAGTTGCCGGTACAGGTCACCCAGCTCGTGGCCGATGGTGGCGTAGTTTTGCAGCGTGATGGGCTGGCCTTCGTTGTCAACGGCGGTGGCGTCCAGGTCGTCGGCCAACTGCGTGGCGGCACGGTGCCAGGCCGGAAAGGGCTCAGCGGCCTCATGGGTTTGCGGCACGTCGAGCGTGAGCACACATTCGCGCACGCCGCTGGCCTGCAGGCTGTCGTCAATGGCGGCCAGCGCGGCCTGCGCGTCCACCGTCAGCACCAGCATGGGCGGCGCGTCGTCTTCGGGCGAAGGCAGCACCAGCCGGCCCGGCACGGCGCCGGGCACAAAACCCAATTTGTGCGCCACTTGCTGCACATAGGCCACGCTCCAGGCCACACCGTTGGCGCGCAACCGAATGCTCAATTGCGCGTCCAGCGGGCTGACCAGGGCGTCCAGTTCACGCGCCCGGCCCACCACTTCAAGCATGTCGGGCGCGTCGGGCGTGGCGCCCACGGCTTCGGCGAAGGCCTGCACCTTTTGCACAAACTCTGAATACTCAATTTCGTTGAGCGGGCCACTGCGGCTGGCCAGCAGCACACCGGCTTGCAATTCACCGTAGCGGCGTTCGGGTGCCAACGCCTCCCACTGCCCGGTTTCGGTGTCCAGGCCTTCCACCAGCAGGGCCTTGCTGCCGACACGGCGTGAAGGTGGCAGATGCGCCAGGGCCAGCGCACCGGTGATGGGCGCGTCCAGCGCCAGGGGCACGATGGCGTCGATGAGTGCGTCGAGCCGCGGCAAGCGGCGCGCAGCGGGGCGCGGCAAGGTCAGCCCATCATCGGCATCCGCATCGGCGGTGTCATCGAAGGCGGGGGTCGGCGTGGCGTCACCCAGCGCCGGCTCCACACGCTCGGCCGGCAGGCGCGAATCTGCCGGCCGGTGGGCCTGCAGCCGGCGTGTGGCCCACCAGCCCTGCAGCGCCAGCGCCACCAGCACGCCCAAGCCCAGCAAGATCAGTGCGGTGGTCAGCGTCATGGCCCGTGGCGCTCCTTCAGGCAGCTTCAACCATGCTCACGGCGGCCTGCATGTCCACGGCCACGATGCGCGACACACCCTGCTCCTGCATGGTCACGCCAATCAGTTGCTCGGCCATTTCCATGGCGATCTTGTTGTGGCTGATGAAGAGAAACTGCGTGCCCTTGCTCATCTCAACGACCAGGTTCTTGTAGCGCTCGGTGTTGGCGTCGTCCAGCGGCGCGTCCACTTCGTCCAGCAGGCAGAAGGGTGCCGGGTTGAGCTGGAAGATGGCGAACACCAGCGCAATGGCGGTGAGCGCCTTTTCGCCGCCCGACAGCAAATGAATGGTGCTGTTTTTCTTGCCCGGCGGCTGCGCCATGACTTGCACGCCGCTGTCCAGGATCTCGCTGCCCGTCATCACCAGACGCGCATTGCCACCGCCAAACAGGCTGGGGAACATGCGGCCAAAGTGTTCATTCACCTGGTTGAAGGTGCTGGCCAGCAGGTCACGCGTTTCCAGGTCAATTTTGTGGATGGCGTCTTCCAGCGTCTTGATGGCCTCGTTCAGGTCGGCGTATTGGGCGTCCAGGAAGGTCTTGCGCTCACGCGACGCGGTCAACTCGTCCAGTGCGGCCAGGTTGACGGCACCCAGCGCCGCGATGTCCTTGTTGATGCGGTCGATTTCAGTCTGCAGGCCCCACAACTTGACCTGGCCATCTTCAATGCTCTGGCCCAGCAACACCACGTCCACTTCGGCGGCGGCCAACTGCTCCAGGTATTGCGCGCCGCCCAGTTGCGCGGCCTGAAGCTCCAGTTGCAGCTTGGTGATCTGCTCACGCAGCGGCTCCAGGCTGCGTTCAAAGCCGAGCTTTTGCTCGTCGGCACGGCGCAGTTGGGCGCTCAAGTCGTCGTATTCGCTGCGTGCCAGGCCCAGGGCTTGTTCACGCTCCAGCTTCAGCGCCAGTGCGCCTTGCAGGCCACTCTGTGCGGCGGCGTCGTCAAAGGTGTCCAGTTCCAGCTGCAGTTGCTCACCGGCCTGCACGTTGGCGGCCACCTGCGCAGCAGCGGTGTCAATGCTGCGGCTCAGTTCGTCACGGCGTGCCGCCAGCGCGCGGGCCTGAAAGCGCGCCTCTTGCGCCTGGCGCTCCAGCGCACGCTGCTGCTCGCGTGCATCGGCCAGCTTGCGCTCGGCGGCAATCACTGCGTCTTCCAGTTCGGCGTGGCGCTCCTGCGTGTTGGCCAGCTCCATGTCCAACTCTTCAAAACGCGCTTCGCCGGTGGCGCGGCGTTCTTGCAGCGATTCCATCTGCGCGTCGATCTCGGCCAGTTCTTCACTCAGCTGTTCGCGGCGCGAGGTGGCGGCTTCGGCCTGCTGGCTCAGGCGCAGCAGTTCCACGTGCAGGCTGTGGGCGCTGTTCTGCGCTTCTGCGGCTTCGCGGCGCGCCTGCAGCAGGCGCTGGCTGGCGTCGGTGTAGGCGGCTTCCAGGCGCACCGAACTGCTCTTGGCGTCATCGGCAATCAGCGCCTGGGCGCGTTGCTGGCGGTCGAGGTTTTCAATCTCTTGCGCACGCGCCAGCATGCCGGCCTGTTCGGAGTCAGGCGCGTAAAAGGCCACCGCGTGCTGGCTCACCGCATGGCCTTCGCGGGTCATGATGACTTCACCGTGGGTCAGGCGTGACCGCTGGGCCAGCGCTTCGTCGATGGTCTGCGCGGTGTAGACACCTTCGAGCCAATCGGACAGCAGGGCGCGCAGGCTGGCGTCCCCAAGCCGAAGCAGGTCGGCCAGGCGAGGCAAGGTCTGGTGCGTGTTGCTGACGGCGCCAGTGGGCAGCGAATAAAACGCCAGCTTGGACGGGGGTGCGTCACTGGCAAAAGCGCGCACCGTGTCCAGCCGCCCCACAGCCAGCGCGTTGAGCCGCTCGCGCAAGGACGCTTCCAGTGCCGTTTCCCAGCCGGCTTCAATGTGCACCTGCGTCCACAGGCCTTGCAGTCCGGTGAGGCCGTGTTTTTCAAGCCAGGGCTTGAGCTTGCCTTCGGTCTGCACCTTGGCCTGCAGGGCGCGCAGCGCTTCCAGCCGGGCGGCAACGTCGCCGAGCTTGCCCGCTTCGCGGTTGACGGCGTCTTGCGCCGCGCGGCGTTGTTCGTCCAGCCCCGGCACTTGTTCTTGCAGTTCATGCAGGCGTGCATCCGACACGTCACGCATTTCGCTGGCTTGCGCTTCCTGCACCTTGAGCGCGTCCAGCCGCACCATGTCAGGCGCCTGCAGGCCTTGCCTTTCACCAGCAAGGCGTTCGCGCCGCCCCCTGAACTGGCGTGACTGCTCGTCGACGTTGCGGCTGTCGGCGGCCAGCACCTGGATCTGCTGCTGCACCTGGGTGACCGCGTGGCGCTGCTGGTTGGCCGTGGCCTGCGCGGTGCGCACGCCGTCTTCCAGCGTGGGCAGCTCCATGCTCTGCTCTTCGGCCTGCGCCGCCAGCACTTCGGCCTGCTCGTCTGCGGCCATGATCTGGCCGGCGGTGTCTTCCAGCTCGGCCTTGGCGGCTTCTTGCCGCTCGGCCCATTGCGTGTTCTGCGCTTGCAGATCGGCCAGCCGCTGCTGGGCACGCTGCCGGCCTTCAACCACGTAGCGGATGCGTTCTTCCAGGCGGCTCACCTGCAACGCCGCTTCGCCCAGCCAGCCTTGTTTGGCATGCAGCACATCGTTGGCCGCGTAGTGCGCCTGGCGCACCGATTCAAGCTGCGCTTCCACGTGGCGCAGGTCGGCCATGCGGGCTTCCAGCGCCGTGGCCGCTTCAGCCGCAGCCGCTTTGACGCGGGCCTCTTCATTGGCAGCGTCGCGGTGTTTCAAGAACCACAACTGATGCAGCTTGAGCATGCCCTGCTCTTGCAGCGCACGGTACTGGCCGGCCACTTCGGCCTGCTTTTCAAGCTTGTCGAGGTTGGCGTTGAGCTCACGCAGGATGTCGTCCACGCGCGTGAGGTTTTCGCGGGTGTCCTTCAGGCGGTTTTCGGTTTCCCTGCGGCGCTCTTTGTACTTGCTGACGCCAGCCGCTTCTTCCAGGAACAGACGCAGTTCTTCGGGCCGCGACTCGATGATGCGGCTGATGGTGCCTTGGCCGATGATGGCGTAGGCACGTGGCCCCAGGCCCGTGCCCAGGAACACATCCTGCACATCACGGCGGCGCACCGGCTGGTTGTTGATGAAGTAGCTGCTGGTGCCGTCACGCGTGAGCGTGCGCTTGACGGCGATCTCGGCAAAGGCGTTCCACTGGCCGCCGGCGCGCGCCAGCGTGTTGTCGAACACGAGTTCCACGCTGGCACGGCTGGCCGGCTTGCGGTGGCCGCTGCCACTGAAGATAACGTCCTGCATGGATTCACCACGCAGTTCACTAGCTTTGCTCTCACCAAGAACCCAGCGCACGGCGTCCATGCTGTTGCTCTTTCCGCAGCCGTTGGGGCCTACCGCGCCCA
>CAZUKT010000089.1:0-2928 GCA_964620975.1 uncultured Rubrivivax sp.
GATCGTTCGGTCGAACTCATATGTGGCTACATGGACGCGCATCCGGACGTGCCGGTGTACACCGCCGCCGTGGACCGGCAGCTCAACGACCACGGCTACATCGTGCCCGGCTTGGGCGACGCGGGCGACAGGCTCTTTGGCACCAAGTAACGCGGCTCACGGCTGCTCTTGAAGCTGCAAGCCG
The DNA here is from genome assembly GCA_964620975.1 of uncultured Rubrivivax sp. Classification (GTDB taxonomy): domain Bacteria; phylum Pseudomonadota; class Gammaproteobacteria; order Burkholderiales; family Burkholderiaceae_C; genus Rubrivivax. The sequence goes on from CAZUKT010000089.1 coordinate 185, forward strand.
TCACGCAGCTCGATGCGGCGGTCCATGGCCGCGGCAATGTCCGGGTTGTGCGTGGCCACCAGCAGCAGTGCTTGCTGGCTGCGTGCGTGGCGCACCAGCAAGTCCATGACACGTTCGCCGTTGTGGCTGTCGAGGTTGCCCGTGGGTTCGTCGGCCAACACCAGCGCGGGGCGGTTGACCAGCGCGCGCGCCACGGCAGCGCGTTGGCGCTCGCCACCCGACACGTGCGTGGGCAGAAAGCCGGCGCGTGACGCCAGGTCCATGGACGCCAACAACTCTGCCGCCCGCGCGCGCCGTTCAGCACGCGGCACGCCCAGCGCCACCATCGGCGCTTCAACATTTTCTTGCAGCGTCATGGTCGGCACCATGTGATGAAACTGGAACACGAAGCCCACACGCCGGGCGCGAAACGCCGGCCCTTGGCGCACCGTGGCCAGGTCGGTGCCGTCCACCCTGATGCAACCCCGGTCGGGCTTGTCGAGCAGGCCGATCAATGACAACAAGGTGCTCTTGCCGCAGCCAGAAGGCCCGGTCAGCGCCAAGGTCTGGCCACGTTCAGCCACAAAGTCCACCGCATGCAACGCATGCACGCGGCCGTGGTCATAGTCACGGCCCAGGCCCACGACTTGCAGCAGCGGCTCATTCATGGCGCAAGGCGGCCAAGGGCTGCATGCGCCACAGCACGGCAGCCGGCCAGGCCAGCGCGAGCAGGGCAATGAGCAGCGTGAGCGCAAACGACGACGCCACCAGCGGCAGCGGCAGCGACACCGGTATCCAGCCAAAACCAACCGATTCCATGCCGTTGACGGCGTGCAGCAGCGCCACGCCAAGCAGATTGCCCAGCGCCGCACCGGCCAGGCACAGCAGCACGCTTTCGGCCAGCAGCATGCGCAGCACCAGCCAGGGCGTCCAGCCCACGGCCATGAGGATGCCGATCTCGCGCGTGCGCTCGGCCACGGCCATGAGCAAAGTGTTGGTCACCACCAGCACCGTGCCCACCAGCGCCACCACCGCAATGGTGCCGACAAAGGCGTCCACCACGCGAAACAGCCGCAGCGCACCGGCAAATTCAGTGGCCGGTATGGCGCGCAGCGCGGGGTGGTGGCGGTGCACCGCGGCCATGGTGCGCACGGTGTCGGCACGGTCGCCGGTGCGCAGCAGCGCCAGCGTGTAGTGGCCGGCACCGCCGTCGGGCGCAAACAGCGCCTGCGCGGGCGCGATGTCGATCATCACGGCGCCGTCAAACATGCGGCTGCCGGTGCGGAAGATGCCGCTCACGAGGTGGTTTTTGTCGCCCAGCGTGATGCGTGCGCCGGGCTGCAGCCCCAGGCGTTGCGCGGCCAGTTCGCCCAGCAGCGCCTCGCCGGCCGCTGCGGCCATGGGGCGGCCGGCCACCAGCGCCATGCGCTGGGCGAATGCCGGCTCCACGCCCAGCACCATGGCGTAGGGGTTCCACTTTTCATTGAGCGTGCCAATGACCATGGGGGCCACGGCAGCGCCAAACTCCTGCGCCAGGGCCTGCATTTGTGGCGTGGTGATCCTGGACGAAAAAGGCGAAGGCGCGCGCCGCTCATGCACCACGACATCAAAGTGGTAGGTGTCGATGGCACCCGCGATCTGCTGGCGCAAGTCGGCGGTGATGGCGCTGACAGCCGCAAACAGCGCCACGCCGGCCGCAATGCCCAACACCGTCATCAGCGTGCGCATGGGAGCACGCAGCAGGTTGCGCAGGAAGATCATCCCTGCGCCCCGCTCACTGCACTACCCGCGCGCACGGCGCTCCGCAATGAACATTTGCGAGCGGCACTGCGCATTCATGGCCTCAGCATGCACGCCGGCACCGACGTCACCGGAACGCCGTTGACCACCAGCGTGGCCTGCATCTCGGGGCCTGGCACCAGGGTGGCCACGGCATTGGAGCCGTTGGCCCCCGTGAAGGTGATGACACCAGAGACAAAGTCGCCGTTGCTGGCCTCCACCACCGGCTGCGTGGTGACGATGTCAAAGTAGGTGCCGCCGCTGCGGTAGCCGCGCCCGCTGAAGGTCATCTCGGTATTGCCGGCCGGCGTTTCGTACTGCCTGAGCAGGTAGTTGCTTTCACGGTAGGTCTTGCCCGTGTCGTTGTCCTTGACGCTCAGGTCCGCCATCGACATGACGTTGGGGTTGGCCGCCGTGGGGGTGCCGCCTGGCACGCCCACCACCATCTTGAAGGCACTGAAGTTCAGGGTCTGCGAACTGACAGGCGCGCCCGTCGACGTCTGCACCACAAAGGTCAAAGCCCTGGAGGTGTCGGCCACCAGTTGCGTCGTGATCGGGCCGGCATCCGTTGGCGTGCCCGTGTTGACAAAAGCGATGTTGCCGTCGATGACCTGCTTTTCGCCGGTGGCGCTGTCGACGGTGGAATAGCTTTCAAAGGCCATGGTGGCGGTTGTGACACCTCTGAGGTGGCTGTAGTCACGGTAGCCCATGCGGCCGCCGCAGGCGCCCAGGGTGTCTGGCGGCGCAGTGCCGCCCAGTGCCAAACGGGTTTTGGTAAAGGGCTGCGGCGGCCGTGCCATGGTGGTCATGGCGCCACGCAACACCTGCGCCAGAACCAGCTTGTGATCGGTGCGCAAGGCACTGCTCGTGGTGGCCTTGCAGATGCCCACGACTCCGCCGAAGTCAGCAATGGCACTGGTGACGCCAGCGCTGTCTATGGTGGCCGCAGACTCTTCAGTGCCGCCCGAGCCACCGCCGCAAGAACT
>CAZUKT010000089.1:2968-11701 GCA_964620975.1 uncultured Rubrivivax sp.
CACCACCACCACCCCTACAGCCACAGCGCCGGTGCCGAGGTAAAGCAGGGAACTGGAGACTTTGTTTGCACACATGATGCAGCTCCTGATAGTAGGAGACCATGGTCACGCCGACCCCTGAATAAACCTTGCGCGGCCGCAAGATTGTCTGGTGTGCATCCTCTAAAAACGGCGTCGGGTACCGGGCCGGGAAAGTGGCCCCGGAGCACCACGACACGCCGCGCAGAGATGCGTCAGGCGCCAGGCGTCATGCGCCCGTCCAGGCAGCTCAAGTGGCGTAGGGATCGGCCCAGCCCAGCCCGCCCAGGATGCGGCTTTCCAGGGCTTCCATTTGTGTCGCTTCGGCCGTGTCCTCGTGGTCCCAGCCTTGGGCGTGCAGCGTGCCGTGCACCAGCAGGTGCGCGTAGTGGGCCTCCAGCGTGACGCCCAGTTCGGCCGCCTCCTGCGCCACCACCGGTGCGCACAGCACCAGGTCTGCCACCACCACCGGCTCCTGCGCATAGTCAAACGTGAGCACGTTGGTGGCGTAGTCCTTGTGGCGGTATTGCAGGTTGAGCGCGCGGCCTTCGTCCGCACCCACGATACGCACCGTGATTTCGCCCGGCAGCTCCAGCGCTGCGCGTATGCAGCGCGCCACGCGGTGGCGCCGCAGCTGCGCGCGGTGGCTGCCGTCGGGCATTTGCAGCGACAGTTGCAGCGGTGGGGTCATTGACGTGGCCTCCGGGTCAAGGTCTCAGCGCGGCCCGTCCACGCTCCTGGCTGGGATCCAGGGCCCGGTCATAGGCCTGCACGATGCGCGCCACCAGCGGGTGGCGCACCACGTCTTCGGCCGTGAAGTGCGTGAAGGCAATGCCGGCCACGCGCTGCAAGATGCCGTCGGCGTCTACCAGGCCGCTGGGCACACCCTGCGGCAAGTCGATCTGGCTCACGTCGCCAGTGACCACGCACTTGCTGCCAAAGCCGATGCGGGTGAGGAACATCTTCATTTGCTCGCGCGTGGAGTTTTGCGCTTCGTCCAGGATCACAAAGGCGTGGTTGAGCGTGCGGCCCCGCATGAAGGCCAGCGGCGCGATCTCTATCAAGCCCTTCTCAAAGGCCTTGGCCACGCGGTCAAAACCCATCAGGTCATACAGCGCGTCGTTCAGCGGGCGCAGGTACGGGTCTACTTTCTGCGCCAGGTCCCCGGGCAGGAAACCCAGGCGTTCACCGGCCTCCACCGCCGGACGCGTGAGCACGATGCGCTGCACGCTGTGGCGTTCCAGCGCGTCCACCGCGCAGGCCACGGCCAAGAAGGTCTTGCCAGTACCGGCCGGACCGATGCCAAAGGTGATGTCGTGCGCCAGCATCTGCTGCAGGTATTGCACCTGGTTGGGCGTGCGCCCGCTCAGGTCGGCGTGTCGGGTGTGCAGCACCACCGGTGCGTTCGGGTCCAAGGCCGCAGCGGCCAGGCCGCTGGCCCTGGCGCTACCCGTCTGGCCTGCCGCGCCCTGCCCCAGCAGCATGAGCTGAAGCGCGCGTTCACCTATCGGCGCACGCGCCTTTTCGTACATGGCATCCAGCAGCAGCACGGTGCGGTCTACGGCCTCACGCGGGCCGTTGATGCGAAAGCTGCCGTCGCGCCGCGCCAGGCCCACGCCCAGCGCCGCTTCGATGCAACGCAAGTTCGCATCCAGCGGGCCGCACACATGCGCCAGCCGGCGGTTGTCAGGAGCATCAAAGGTATGGCGGCGGATCACAGAGCTGGCAAATCGCACACGGGCCGGCATTGTGGCAGCCGTGGGCTGGCGCTGCGGCACCGGGCCCAGTACAGAATCCGCACGCCCTCCACCCAAGCCCCCGATGCACCGACGCACCCTGTTCACCACCTTGCTGATGTGGCTGGCCGCCCTGGTGTGCGTGCCCGCGCACGCGTCCAGCCTTGCGCTGGACATCCGGTCTGCACTGACAGCGCCAGGCGAGGGCACCACCTTCCCCACCGGCGTGGCCACGCGCCCGGTGAGCCTGCCAGACGACTGGGCTCGCACACGGCCCGGCTTTGAGGGCACGCTGTGGTACCGCACCGAAATTCAGCTCTTTGGCCAGTTGCAGCCTGGTGACCTGATGGCGCTGTACATCGAACATGTGTGCAGCAATCTGGAGGTGCACCTCAACGGCCAGCTGGTGCACAGCGGGGGCCGCATGGCCTTGCCCTACACCCACAACTGCAACCACCCGCAGCTGGTGGCGCTGCCCTCGGTGCTGATCCGCCCCGGCAACAACACGGTGGACGTCAAGCTGGCCGGCCAGCGCCTGGCCGAGGTCGGCTCGCGGCAGCGCAGCGGTGCGCTTTCGGCGCTGACCATCGGGCCGCAGTCGGAGCTGGCAGCACGCCACGCGCGGCAGACCGCGCTGCAGGTCACGGCGCCGCAGGCCGTGAGCGCCACGCTGCTGCTGATGGGCGGCTTCATGTTCGTGCTGGGTTTCATCAACAGGCGCGAAAGCCATCTGGCCTACTTTGGCGCGCTGTCGGTCGGCTGGGCGTTGATTGACGTGCGCCTGTGGCTGCGCACCATGCCGGTGTCGCATTCGGTGGTGGAGTTCTTGCTGTGTGCGTTGCTGGGCATCACCACCTGGGCCGCCGTGCAGTTCTTGCTGCGCTACGCAGGCGTGCGGCATCGCACTGTGGACGTGTTGATGCCCGCCCAACTGGCCGCGCTCACGCTGACGCTGATGCTGGCGGGGCCGGCGCGGCTGAACGCGGCGGCCAGCGTTTGGTACATGCTGCTGGCGCTGGAAGTGATGGCCGCTGCGCTGTGGTACCTGCACCACCGGCGCGGCACGCGTTCGGTGTGGTTGATGGCTTCATTGCTGGGTGCGGCGTGGATTGCCGGCTGCATTGAATTCATGGCGCAATGGAGCGGCACGCGGCCGCTGGCCGCGCACGTGGCGCAACTGGTGGTGCCGGTGATCATGGTCATCGTGGGGCTGCGCCTGGTGCAGCAGCACGGCCGTGCGCTGCAGCATGCCGAGCAAGGCAAGCTGCAACTGGAAGAGCGTGTGCGCGAGGCCACTGCCGAGATCGAGAAGAACTTTCGGCAAATGGCCGAACTGCGGGTGGAGCAGGTCACCGAACGCGAGCGCAAGCGCATCGCCGCCGACCTGCACGACGACCTGGGCGCCAAACTGCTGACCATCGTGCACACCAGCGATTCAGAGCGCATCAGCACCCTGGCCCGCGAGGCACTTGAAGAAATGCGGCTGTCGGTGCGTGGCCTCACGGGCCGCCCCGTGCGCCTGGCCGACGCGCTGGGAGACTGGCGTGCCGAGGTGGTGTCGCGGCTGGCGCAGGCCGGCATCGAAGGCGACTGGGAAGCCCCCGAAGACCTGCCCCAGACCCTGAGCGCGCGGGCATACGTGCAAACGACGCGCATCCTGCGCGAAGCCACCAGCAACATCATCAAACACAGCGGCGCCACACACTGCTCGGTCAAGGCCGACATCGCCGACGGCGACTTCCAGCTTGTGGTGCAAGACAACGGCGACGGCATCAGCGACCAGATCGATGGCCGCATGGACCGTGGCCACGGCCTGGCCAGCATGAAGAACCGTGCCAAGCAATTGCAGGGGCAGTGCCTGGTGGAGAGCGGCCCGGGTTATGGAACCGTGATACGTCTCACGCTTCCGCTGGACAGGGCCACCGAAGCCTCGTGACGGCCCGGCGCGCGCCGATAAGATCGAACTCGACCGAGGTGCGCCCCCTATGAAAACCATTCTGCTGCTCGAAGACCTGCCCGAAATCCGGGCCTGGCTGCGCAAGCTTGTGCTGCAGGTGTTTCCCGGCTCCACCATTTCTGAGAGCTCGCGTGTGCACGACGCCATAGAGCTGGTGGGCGCGGTCAAGTTTGACCTGGCATTGATCGACCTGGGCCTGCCCGACGGCAGCGGCGTGGACGTGGTGACCAAGCTGCGTGACATGCAGCCCGACGCACAAAGCGTGGTCGTCACCATCCACGACGACGACGAACATCTCTTCCCCGCACTGCAAGCCGGCGCCTTTGGCTACATCCTGAAAGAACAGGCGCGTGAGCTCATCACTGAACAACTGCAGCGCATCAGCCAGGGTGAACCTCCGCTGAGCCCCAGCATTGCGCGCCGCGTCATGGCGTACTTCAGCGCCAAGGCCAAGCCGCAGTCACAGGCCAACGCCATGCCCAGCGTCAACCTCACTGACCGCGAAAGCGAAGTGCTGTTGCGCGTGGCCAAGGGCTACACGCTGCCCGAGATCGGCGTACAACTGGGCTTGAGCCGGCACACCATTGCCGACTACGTGAAGCAGATCTACCGCAAGCTCAACGTGAGCTCGCGCGCCGAGGCCGCGCTGGAAGCACAGCGCCTCGGACTCTTCCGCTGACCGGCGCCGCGCCGGGCACCGCAGCGCAGCACACCGCAGGCGTCAATCCGCAGCCGCAGGCTTGGCCGGCGCTGGCTCGCTCAGCGTCATCAGGATGTCGGCGTACCAGGCGCAGTGCAAGCCCAGCGACTCGTCTTGCACCAAGTCACGCCCGGCCATGTCCAGCCGCGCCGAATGCACGCCCAGCAGCCGCCACGGCAGCGTGTCGTCGCCGGCCGGGGCGCCGTGGTGGCGCATCACCACGGGCGCGCCACTGGTGCCGCGGTGTGTGCGCGCATCGGTGAGAAAGTAGCCCAGGCCCTGAAAGCGCATGCCAAAGGCCGAGGCCACCACAGACTGGCGCACCACCGGCAGGTGGTGCAGCGTGTCATGAAAGCCCAGCGGGAAGCCCACGATCAGCACCGAACTGCCCACCTCCACGTCACTGTCCTTGGGCACCAGATGTGCGGGTGTAAAGGCCTGCAACACGGTGCTGGCCGGCAACGCGGCGCGGTCAAGCTCAATCAGCGCCACGTCGATCTCGCCGCCCGCGTCCTTGCCCTGTCGCCACACGCTCTTGCCGTCTTCAAAGAGCAGCAGCGAAAAGCCGGTGGACTTGCCCAGGTCGCCGTCGCTGGTGTGGATCTCGATCTCGATGCGGTTGGGGTGGTGCTTGGTGGGCTCGTCAATCAGCACGTGCCGGCTGGTGACCAGAAAAAGCCGCCCATCGCGTTCAAAGAAAAAGCCGCTGGCGTGCGTGAGCCCACGCTCGTGTTCAAAGGTGGAGATGCGGGCTGCGGTGAGCAGCAGCGTGTCGATCATTTGGGGCGTCCTGGCGGTTTGGCACAAAGCACAAGGCCACGGCCGCCGGCACGACGCAACCCTTGGTTGGCGGCCACACGGGGCCGGCCAGGGCCACTGCGGATTCGCACGCAAGCCGCACGTTTGGCGAGTGGGGAAGACCCTGACCATACCACCCCGCACCCTGGGGTGAACGACAGCACCGCACCGCCATCTTGCGGTGTTAACGTGGCCCATCTGCACCGAGGCCAATCCATGATGAACCAGTTGCACCGCACCCCGGCCGTCCCGCGCCGTGAATCACTGCGGGACGCCTTGCAAGCCACGGCCAGCCTGCTCAAACAGCACCGTGCCGGTGAAATTGCCGAGGCCGATATCGACGATTACGTGGCCTTGAACTGGCTCGAATGGAACGGTGGCAGCCTGCGCCTTACCGTCACCGGCGACAACGTCTGCCGGCAGTCAAGGCTGAAGTAGAGCCAAGCGCACCGGACTGGCCTGCTTCAAGGCTCCAGGCCAAGCGCGGCACGCAACTGGATTTCGTTGCGCACCAGCAGTATCTCGATGAGCTTGCCGTCATCAAAACGCAGCACGGTGGCGGCACCCGGCTGGCGTGGAATGTCGGCCACCTGGGCCAGTTGGGCGGCGTCGCGCACCAGACCCATGCTGAAGGGCAGTTCACGCATCTTGGGCAGGGCAAACAGCCGCGTCACGATGGAAGGCATGGCCGTGATGTCGGCCACGTACACCGCCTGCTGACGTTCAAGCACACCCACAGGCTGCGCCGCCAGCAACTTGCTCACCATGTCGTTGACGGCCCGCTCGGCCGTGAACAGCACCCGCTGTGTGCGGTGGTCCACACGCACGGGCTTGCCATGCTGGTCGTCCACCAAGATGCTGGGCGTGGGCGCCCCAGGCACCAGCGGCGCCGCGTGCAGGTGGGCAGCCCACAGTGGCAGCAACAACAGGCACAGCGTCAAGGCACGGTGGTGCAACACATGGTGGCGCTCTGGCATATCGGGTGTCCTGGGCTTGGCGCAGCGGCAGCAGGGGCTTGCCACCGGCGGTCGGTTGGCCGTAAGTGTGGCGCAAGTTTGGCCGTGTTGCACACCCGGCCAACCCTGCATCCGCAGTGCAGTGCGCCCGCATAGACAAGGTGCCCGCAGTCGCACCGGCTTGGACGCTGCAAAACCTGTGCGATGCTTGCCCGGTGCCAGACACCACGACACCCGAACCGGTCCACATTGCCTGCCTGTGTGCCGCGTGGTGCAGGCTGTGCGACGGCTACGCGGCCGTCTTCAAACCCGTGCTGGCGGCCCTGCAACTGCAGCACCCCCAGATGGTGATGCACTGGGTGGACATTGAAGACGAAGCCGCGCTGGTGGGTGACCTGGACGTGGAGACCTTCCCCACCGTGGTGGTGGCCACGGCCACGGCCGTGCCCTTTGCCGGCACACTAATGCCACATGCCGACACCTTGCAAAGGGTGCTGCGTGCGGCGCTGGCCCAAGGTGCAGCAGACACACGCCGGCAGGCGCCCGAGATCGAGGCCTTTGCGGCGCGCCTGCGCCTTCGTGCGCCGGGCCCGCCGCACCCAGGGGTTGCAGCTTGATCACCCCTTCGGCAACGGCCGCAGACCGGCCCCAGACCCCCGGCGAAGAACTGGCCAACGCGCTGAGCCACGGCCTGGCCCTGCTGCTGGCCGTGGCCGCATTGCCGCTGCTGGTGGTACGGGCGGTGCAAACGGGCACGGCGGCCAACGTGGTGGCGGCCGCCCTGTTTGCCAGCACCATGATCGTGCTGTACGGCGTGTCCACGCTGTATCACGCGCTGCCTGCCGGCCGTGGCAAGCACTGGCTGCAGCGGCTGGACCACGCCGCCATCTACCTGTTCATTGCCGGCAGCTACATGCCGTTTTTGCTGGGTGTGCTCAGCGGGGCCTGGGGTTGGTCACTGTTTGGCGTGGTGTGGGGCGCCGCCGCCATCGGCGTGGGCGCCAAGTTGCTCAACCGCCTGCGCCACCCGTTGTGGTCCACGGGGCTGTACGTGGCCATGGGTTGGGTGGCACTGGTGGCCGCCGTGCCCCTGTTTGCGCGTTTGTCCAGTGCCGGCGTGGCCTGGCTGGTGGCCGGGGGCGTGGCTTACACACTGGGCGCCGTGGTGTTCTTGTTTGACCACCGCGTGCGCTACGTGCACTTTGTGTGGCACCTGTTTGTCATGGCTGGCAGCGCGTGCCACTTTGTCGCGGCCTATTGGCACGCCGGTGGCGCCTGACGGCCCACCGCACGGCGCCATGCCAAGCCATCAAAGCGCGTTCTTGCGCAAGGTGGGCAGGCCCACGCCCATGGCTTCAAAACCGCCGTCCACGGCCAGCACCTGGCCGTTGATGAAACTGGCCTGCTCACCGCACAAAAAACCCACGGCGTCGGCGATTTCTTCGGTGGTGCCATAACGGTTGAGCGGAATGGTGTCGTAGTAGTCAGACCGTATCGCCACGCTGTGCACGAGCTTGGCCATGTCGGTGTCTACCGGCCCCGGTGCCACCACGTTGGCCCTTATGCCCACGGTGCCCAGTTCCACCGCCTGCTGCTTGGTAAGGTGGATCAGCGCGGCCTTGCTGGTGCCATAGGCCACACGCAAGGTGCTGGCGCGCAGGCCCGAGATAGACGCGATGTTGACCACCGCGCCCCCGCCGCCTTGTTGCATCACCGGCGCGCAGGCCTGCGTGCACAGGAAGGCGCCGTCCAGGTTGGTGGACAGCACATGCCGCCACTCGTCAAAACTGGTCTGGGCGATGGGCTTGAACACCGCCACGCCCGCGTTGTTGACCAGCGCGTCAATGCGCCCGAAGCGCGCCACCACGGCGGCCACGGCGGCGCTCACCTGCGCGGGCTGTGACACGTCACAGTGCACGGCCAGCACGTGCTCGGGCATGGCCAGCGCGGTGTCGGTGGCGGCCAGCGTTGTGGCGTCAATATCAAGCAGCGCCACACGGCGGCCGTGGGCCAAGAACCAACGGGCGATGGCCAGGCCAATGCCGCGCGCGCCACCCGTGACCACGGCCACGGGCAAGCTGGAAGGGTGGGGGTTCATGATGTTTGGCGTGCGGTCGTACGGGCACACACCCGCCCGCCGAGTTTAGGCAAGGCCAGGCCGGCGCACGGGGTGCGCACCTGCCGCCACAGGCTGCGCTCTCGCAACCGGCCACTGGCTACTGCCTCAGGGGCCCCTTTGCAGGCACAGCGTCAACGCTGCCGCTCCCGCACCCGCACGCGCACCCGCATGGACGTGCCGCACCGCCGCGTGATGGGTGTGCTGGCTGTGCTCCTGCTGGCCACAGCGACCTGGCTGTGCACGGCCTTCGCCTGCCTGTGCACGACAGCGGCCCCAAAGACGCTGCCGCCGCAATCCTGCTGCACGGCTTTGGCGCCAGCCCGCACACCTGGGAGACCTGGCCGCAAGCCCAGTCGGCCCGCTAAGGCGTCATCCGCTGCGCCCTGCCCGGTGCCGGCCGTGCCGCAACAGACGCCTCTGACACTGACGCGTGCCGTGCTGCGCTTGAA
>CAZUKT010000090.1:0-8106 GCA_964620975.1 uncultured Rubrivivax sp.
TGGCTTTTTTTGATTGCGTGCGCCGGGGGGGCGCCACCTGCCGCTGACTCGGCGGGCCGCGTTCAAGACGCGCTGCGCCAAGTCAGGCCTTCTTGAACCTGTGACCCACCGCGATGGGCTCGATGCGAATTCGCCTGGGAACCATGTGCGGCTGCAAGCCTGCTTTGAGAAAAGCCAGCAGCGCCGCCGGGTCGACAGCACCCTCAGAGGTGGGTTCCACCAGCAGTTCAACGTGTTGTCCGGTAATGGGGTTGGACCTGCCGCATGCCTTGACCAGTGCCACATGGGCAAAGGTGAGTGCCAGCCTTTCAACATCGGCGGCCATGAATTTCAGGCCGCCCACATTGATGACATCGCCGATTCGCCCCACCACCTTGTGCAAGTCGTCTTTGGTTTCGACGACGTCATGGGTGTCGTACCAGCCTTCGTCGTCAAATGGCGAAGCCGCATTCAGATAGCCCAACATGCGGGTTTGCGACCGTATGTGCAGCGTGCGGTTCACGACCCGGGTTTCAATGCCTTCGCCGCCGATCTTCATGAAGAGGCTGTCCCGGCGTTCTGATTTGACGCGCACGATACCCAGCTCGGACATGCCAAACGTCTGCCGGAAATCCACACCCGGCAGCAGCCGGCAGAGTTCGTCAAGCGTGGGTTGGTCCATCCGCTCGGTGCCGTAGGTGATGAGCTTGAGACAAGCTGGAATCCGGTCTGGCACGGCCCCACTCATGAGCATCAGCCTCAGGAAAGTCGGCGTTGCAGGCAGGGCCTCCACGGCATATTTTTGGCAACTGGCCAGAATGGAATCGACGGTCCGGAATTCCGGTGCCACCACCACGCCCCGGTTGAAAAGCGTGTGCAGCAGGGTATTGAGGCCGCCGATGTGGTCAAAGAGCAAAAAACTGATGGTCCTGAGCGTTGGGCGGGGTGTTTCAAAGCGCCTTAGAAACAGCGTCAGGTCATGCAGAATGGCCTTGGGCCGCTGGGTGGTGCCGGTTGAAAACAATATCAGGCCGGCATGCTGCGCGGCCCGCAAGGCATCAATGAGTGCGTGCCTTTGCGGGTGGTTTCTCCGCGTTACAACGCCCTGGTGGATGACCACATCCACCAGGGCCGCCTCAAAGAAGTAGCCGTGCTCAGGCAAGGTCGCCATGGTCAGCGGCACCACGATGGCGCCCAGGTCGATCAGGCGCAACAGCGTCAGGATCGACGCTGGATCGAAGTCGCCAATGAGGGCCACCACCGTACCCGGGCTGACCATGGACAGGTCCACCGGCTGCTCGGACGCGATCTGCGAAAACCTGTTTTCGCGGCCTTGGTGCACCAGGTAAGGCTGGTCCAGGCCGGCCCAGATGGCACCCAGCCGCTCAAGTATCTGCATCACACACCGCCAACGTGCAGCACCTGCCCTGAAAGACACTGGCTGCGGCCGTCCAGAAGAATCTCGACGAGATCACAGACGGCATCGGCGTTGAACTGCCTGGGAATGATTTGCCGGGAAACTATTTTTTCAATCTGCCCGGCACTGATGCCCTTCAGCAGGTCCGTGTCGATGGGGCCCGGGGCGATGCAATTGACATTGATGTTGAAGTCCGCTGCTTCCCTGGCAAAAGAACGGGTGAATCCCTCTACCCCGGCTTTGGATGCCGCATAAATGGATTCGCCTTTGAGCCCAAGTGCCACGGCGATGGTAGAAAAATTGATGATGGCACCTGACTTGCGCCGCATCATGAGCGGCGCAAACAACTGGCAGCTGTAAATGGTGCCCAGCAGATTGGTGTGAATGATGTTCTGCGCCGTCGCCGGCGGTGTGGTCACGGCCAGGTTCATGGACGCAATGCCGGCCGCATTCACCAGGCCAAGCAGGGTGGCCCCATCGGCCTTCAGTTTCTGTGCAACGGCCTTGATCTGGCCGTAGGAAGAAACGTCGCAGGCCATGCAGGGGAAGGGCAGGCCTGCGACGTTTCTTGCCAGGCCGAAGACCGGCGTGCCCTTGCTCAGCAGCCTGTCGCAGATGGCCCGGCCCAAGCCCCGGCTGGCACCGGTGACCAGGATCACTTGCGGGTTTCCATCTGCACAAAAAACTCTGTGGCCAGGGCGCCGGCTGTTCTGAACATGCTGCGCGACTTGGACATGGCGGCCTCTGAAGTCCAGTCGAACTCAAAGCCAAGCCGGGTGGCAATGTCCTCAAGCTGCAGGCACAACTCCACCAGCTTCATCGAATCCAGCAGGCTTTCGCTGCCCACGAGCGGCGTTTCGTCTGTGACACGCAGCCCGTCGTCTTCAAGCAGGGTGGCGATGGCCGCGAAGATCTCGGATTTGACGGTGCTGGGTATGGGCATGGCGGGCAATTTTGACGGAAGAGCGCTTGCGCGTGATACGGATCTGGCCGCCGCCGCAAGCGCAAACAAAACCAGGGCGACAGATGCAGCGCGCACAAGAACCGCGCGAGCGCGGCACCACGCAGGCCACGTGGCCAGAGGCTCCTTGGCTTGGTGCCCCTGGCCGATGGGATTGTTCTACACCGCCGCCGTGCAAGGCCCTCTGGTAACGCAGCCCGCCTCAGCCACTTGCGCGACGCAATGCGCTGAATCGCCAGGGCCGGTGCTTGGGCGCGGCCGCTCAGCGCTTGAGCAAACCACCCAGCATGCCGGCGATGTCGCCCAGGCCGGCGCCGCCCAGGGCGTCTTGAATGTTGCCCTGCGGCACCTGGCCGTTGGGGGTGAGCTTGTCCACCACCTGCGGCAGCATCTGCGAAAGCTGGCCCAGCAGGTCGGTGGGGTTGACGCCCATTTGATTGGCCAGGCCCGACACCATGTCGCTGCCCAGCACACCCCCCAATTGGTCGGGTGACACCGGCATGTTCTGCCCGGTGGACACCCACGAGCCCACCACGTCACCCAGGCCGCCCTGCTGAAACTTGGCCACGAGCCCGGCCAGGCCACCCACGCCGCCGGCGCCGCTTTGGCCCAGCATGCCGATGACGGCACCCAGCAGGTCGCCCCCGCCGCCTTGGCTGCCGCTGCCACCGGCCTGTGATTGAACGACGGCACCGATCACGGAATCAAGCAAACCCATGGGCAAATCTCCTGTTGGTGGGGTTTCAAAAGCGGCTGGCCGGGGGCCGGCGCCGGCACAAGAGTGTGCCGCTTCAGCATGGGCCACAAGGCCCGTGTCTTACCTGGGCCTTGGTTGGGTGACTTGCAACGCCAGCCATGCCAGCACGGCCAGCGGTGCGGTTTCGGCGCGCAGCACACGCGGCCCCAGGTCGGTGGGCAGGTAGCCCGCCGCCAGCGCTGCCGCTTCTTCGTCGGGCGTGAGGCCCCCTTCGGGGCCGCTCAGCGTGTGCAGCGTGCCGGCTGCGCCTGCGCCCAGCGCCCCCGCAGCCAGCGCGGCCACGGGCGCGGCGCCTTCGCGCAGGCTCAGCAGCAGGCGTGGCCCGCTGCGGGCCGCCGTGTGCTGTGTGGCCAGCCAGGCTTGCAGGCTCTGCACCGGCGCCACCACCGGCACCCTGGCGCGGCCGCACTGCTCACAGGCGGCCTCGGCAATGGCCTGCCAGTGCGCCTGCTTGCGCTTGGCACGGTCACCGGCCAGGCGCAGCACCGAGCGTTCACTGTGCAGCGGTTGCAGCGTGGCCACGCCCAGCTCGGTGGCCTTTTCCACCAGCGTGTCCATGCGTTCATTGGCCGGCATGGCCAGCGCCAGGGTCACGGCCACGGGCAGCTCTCGTGCCACCGGCACCGGCGCGCCCAGTCGCACGCGCACCTCGGTCTTGCCCATGGCCAGCACGGTGGCGGGCCAGTCGGCGCCGTGGCCGTCAAACAGCCACAGCGTGTCGCCGGGCTGCACACGCCGCACCTGGGCGTGGCGGGCGGGGCCGGGTGGCAGGCTCAACTCGTGGCCTTGCGCCAGCAGCGCAGGGGTGAAGAGGCGGATGCTCATGGGACTACCCCGCGTGCAAAGCGCTCCGGGATGAGCGCTTGGGAGCGGCCCGGCGCGCGCACGGGTCGGACTTGGTCTTTCATGCCTGCAAGAGCGCTTCTATTGCCAGCGCCACCGCCGCCAGCGCGGCGTCGTGCATGGCGGGGGCCGAGAGCATCAAGCCCACCGGCAGCGTGCCCGGGGCGTGGCAGGGCAGGGTGAAGCTGCAGCCGTCCATGAAGTTGACGGCAAAGGTGTTGCGCAGCAGCAGGCTGTTGGCTTTGAAGAAGGCATCGTCGCTGGCCACCAGCTCGGCCAAGGGCGGCGCCACGATGGGTACGGTGGGGCACAACATGGCGTCAAAGCCGGCCAGGCGCTGGGTGACGCGGGTGATCCAGCCGCGCCGCCGCTGCTGCATGGTGATGTAGTCGGCAGCGCTGACGCCTTCGCCTTGTTTCAGGCGCGACGCCACACGGGGGTCAAAGCGGTGCGCCTGCGTGCGCAGGGTGTCGCGGTGCACGGTATAGGCCTCCACCGCTGAAAACCCGCCGGGGGCGTTGATCTGCGACACCTCGGCCAGCTCGGCCAGGGGCAGCTCCACCAACTGCACACCGGCCTGCGACAGGCGCGTCAGCGTGGCCTGCCAGGTGGCGGCCACATGGCTGTCCATGGCGTCCAGCAGCACGGTTTGTGGCACCGCCAGGCGCAGGCCCGCCACACCCCGTGTCGGCACGGCCAGCGGCGTGCCGGCCAACACGCCGTCCACCACCAGGCAGTCGGCCACGCAGCGTGTCATGGCGCACACGGTGTCCAGCGTGAACGACAGCGGAAACGCCCCTGCCAGCGGTGTGCGCGCCTGCGTGTTCTTGAAGCCCACCAGCCCGTGCAGGGCAGCGGGGATACGGATGGAGCCCCCGGTGTCCGAGCCCAGGCCGGCCACCGCCAGCCCCAGCGCCACCGACACCGCAGCGCCACTGGACGAGCCCCCGGGGATGCGCGCCAGGGTGTCGTCACAGGCGTTGCGCGGTGTGCCCAGGTGCGGGTTGATGCCCACGCCCGAAAACGCGAACTCGGTCATGTGGGTCAGGCCGGTGATGGCGGCACCGGCAGCGCGCAGCCGCGCCACCGCCGCCGCGTCTTGCAGCGCCACAGGCGCACCCACCCGCACCACCGAGCCGGCCAGCGTGGTGCGCCCGGCCACGTCGTACAGGTCCTTCACCGTCACCGGCAGGCCGGCCAGCGGAGCCAGCGCCTCGCCGCGCGCCAGCCGGGCATCGGCGGCGTGGGCCGCGGCCAGTGCGGGTTCGGCCAGCAAGGCCGTGAACACGTGCGTGGCCGCCGGCGCGGCGGCTTCGGCCAGCACGCGCTCAACCAGTGCCCGGTGGCACCCAGGTTGGGTGAGCGTGGCGCGCAGTGCTTGGATGCGAGGTAACACGGGGCGAGGTCTCCTTGGGCCAGGCAGGGGGCTGGCTTGAACATGCGTGGGTACGGACTTCGGCCCGGACATGCCCTGAGCGCTGACCTGCCCGCTGACCTGCCCTGCCACCTGCCGCACCGATTCTGGCCCAGCCGCCGCGTACCCGCCCCCGGTTCGCGGGGTGCGCCGCCCGGCCATGAGCCCTGGCAGGCCGGTGGGCGGCGAAAGCCTCTGAAGCGGCCGATTTCCGGGCGCCCACGCAGCCCGGAGCCGCCATGACATCCACCCCCGCTTTCGCCCCCCGCGCCTTTGCCCGCGCTGCCGCCGCCGCCCTGGCCGCCTTGCTGGCCGCGCCAGCGGTGTGGGCGGCGCCGGTGATCTCGCCGTTTGCCACCGACTTGGCGGCCAGTGCCTACATCGCCAGCTCGGTGGCCGGCGGATCGGCGGAGTCGGCCTTCAACGGCGGGTACTGGAACTCCGGCGGGCACGGCACACGCTGGATCCAGGCCGACATGGGTGTTTCGCACACCTTGAGCCAGGTGCAGTTCGCCATTGACGTGCTGCCCGAAAACGTCACCCAGCAATGGATCTACCTGTCCGACGACTCCGTCGTCACTTCGGGTGCACAACTGCACCTGGTGGCGTCCCGCTCGGGCTACACCACCAAGTTTGAACGCTTCACCCTCGACTTTGCCCCCGCCAGTGGCCGCTACCTGCTGGTGGTCAGCAACGGTGGCGCCAGCTGGACGGCCATCGGCGACGGCGCCCCGCGCCAGGACTGGGTGGACCCCGGCGTGGGCGGCAACCACGTGCCCGAACCCGGCAGCCTGGCCCTGGTTTCGCTGGCGCTGCTGGCCGCCGGCGGCGCAGCCAGGCGTCGCCCCACATTGCGGGGCTGAACCGGCCACACGACCCACCGGCGTCGATGCCGTGTGGGACGACACGGCGTCGTGTGACGCGGCGCAGGGCGCAGCAGGCCTTGCGGCCCGAGTGTCCAGTTGCACAAGTCTTGCTGCATTCGATCGGCCTGGCATCCCCGGGCGCGGCGTTGCCAATCCTCGCGATGCCAAAGGGCATCGCTGCGGTTTGCGCCTTGCGCGCGGGGCGCCAGACCGATCTCGATGCCGACGCAGACTTGTGCAACTAGACACTAGACTTTGCACCGCATGGACGCCGACCCCACCACCCGCAGCCCACGCCCGGCAGCCGCCGTGGGCGGGGCGGGTGAGCCGCGCTGGCAGGTCAGCCTGCTGGGCACCGTGGCGGTGTCTGACGGCGTGCAGCGCATCGAGCGTTTTCCTTCGCGCGCCGTGGCCGCGCTGCTGGCCCGGCTGGCGCTGGCGCCGGCGCGCGCCCACCCGCGCGAAGAGCTGGTTGAGCTGCTGTGGCCCGGCGTGGCGCTGGACGTGGGGCGCAACCGGCTGCGCCAGGTGCTGTCAACCCTGAAGAGCTTGCTTGAACCCACCGGCGTGCCCGGCGCGGCCGTGTTGCAGGCCGACCGCCAGAGCGTGCGTGTGGTGAGCGGCGCGCTGGCCTGCGACGCGCTGGACTTTGAGCGCCACCTGCGTGCCGGCCGCCCCGCGCAGGCACAGGCGCTGTACCGCGGTGAATTGATGCCCGGCCACTACGACGACTGGGTGCAGGCCGAGCGGCAGCGTCTGGCGGCCCTGCATGAGCGGCTGCCACCGGCCACGGCAGCGGCGGGCAGCGGCGCGGGTGGCCTTGGCCGCACAAACATCGCAGGCACCGCAAACATCACCCACACCACAGGCACCGTGGACGGCGCCGCAGCCGCAGCCGCATCTGCTGCAGCCGCATCCGCAGCGTCCGCCACATCCGCCAGCCTCCCCATGACCATGCCGCTGGCCACGGGGGCCCCGGCTGCCTTGCTGGCCAGCCTGCCCACCTACCTGACACGCCTGTTTGGCGCCGACCAGGCCGCGGCCCGCTCCCGTGCTGCCGTGCTGGCACAGCGCCTGGTTACGCTGCTGGGCCCCGGCGGCAGTGGCAAGACGCGGCTGGCCGTGGAAGTGGCGCAGGCGCTGCGCCACCAGCCCGTGTGGCCGGCTGAACCCGCAGGCACGGCGCCGCGTTTTGACCGCATCGCATTTGTGCCGCTGGTGGCCTGCACGCGGGAATCGCAATGCCTGGACGCCATGGCCCGCGCCCTGCACCTGCCCGGCAGTGCTGGCGCTGGCAATGCCGCAGCAAGCGCTGGCACCCACACCGGCGCCCAGGCCGAAGGCGACACCAACCCCGACGCTCAAGCCGGCGTCAACGACCAGGCCGTATCCCGGCTGTGCACCGCGCTGGCTGGCCAGCGTGTGCTGCTGGTGCTGGACAACTTTGAGCAACTCGTGGGCGTGGCCGACACCGCCGTGGGCGCGCTGCTGGCGCAATTGCCCGACTTGCACGTGCTGGTCACGTCGCGCCGGGCACTGGGCCTGGACGGCGAGACCTGCATCACCGCCGAACCCTTGGTCTTGCCGGCCGCTGCAGCCCCTGCGTCTGCGGCCGGCGCCAACCCCGCCGTGGCCCTGTTTGTAGACCGCGCCCGCGCCGTGCGCGCCGACTTTCACTTGAGCGACCGCAACGCGGCGGCCATCGTGTCGCTGGTGCGGCTGCTGCACGGCATGCCACTGGCCATAGAACTGGCAGCGTCTCGTGTGCGCAGTTTCCCGCCCGCTGAGATGCTGGCGCTGCTCAGGCCGGCGGCTGCAACGGCTGCAGCCGCCGCCAGAGCTGCAGGCGCATCAGGCGCACCAAGCGCA
>CAZUKT010000090.1:8206-11651 GCA_964620975.1 uncultured Rubrivivax sp.
GCCCGTCGGCCGCCGACGCCGCCGGCCCACAACTCACGCTGCTGGCGCGCAGCGGCCCGCGCGCCGGGCATGACCCGCGGCATGCGTCCATGTCGCAGGTCATTGACTGGAGCTGGCGGCTGCTGGACGCGCCCGCGCAGCAACTGCTGCAGGCGTTGACACTGTTTGCGGCCGACGCCAGCGCCGCTGCCGTGGCCGCCGTGGTGGCGCGGCCCGTGGCCGACACCGCAGCGGGGCTGGACGAGCTGGTGTCGCATTCGTTGGTGAGGGTGGCGCCGGCCTCGGCACAGGTCGGGCCCGCAACAGCAGCCGATGCGGGCGCACCGCGTTTTGACCTGCTGGAGCCCGTGCGCGAATTTGCCGCTGCACGCCTGCCGCCCGCCGATGCCGCCGCAGGCCGCGCCCGGCTGCGTGCGTGGCTGCTGGCCTGGGCGCAGGCGCTGGGCACGGCCACCGTGCCGGCGCGTGTGGCCCCCGAGCTGGCCACCGTGCAAGCCGTGCTGGCCAGCGCCACGGCCGACGGCGCCCCCCAAGACGCGCTGGCCCTGGCCGTGGCACTGCGGGCCTACTGGGACACCGACGGTCTGCCCGGCAGCATCCTCAGCGCACTGGAGCAGGCACTGCAAGCGCTTCCCGTGCAGGCGCAGCCCATGCCGCTGGCGCCGCCGCAGGCCGCCTTGGTGGCCGACAGCCACGAGCTGCTGGCCTACCTGCGCTTTGAGGCCGGTTATGTCGATGCCGCGCGGCAGCATGCCGAAGCGGCCCTGGTGGCGGCGGCGGCCGACCCGGCACGCCGCGCTGCGGCCCTGGTGCGCCGCGCCTGGGTTGAAATCGCGGGCGGCCGCAGCGGTGTGGACGACGGCGCCGGCCCCGCCCGGCTGCGCACCGATCTGGCCGAGGCCCTGGCCCTGGCGCAGCAATGTGGCCACCGTGAAGCGCAGGCCCGCGCGCTGCACCAGCAGGCCGTGTTGGCCACCCACAGCCAGGACGACTGGCGCGGCGCCGAAGCCTTGCTCGCGCAGTCACAGGCACTGTGGCTGCAACTGGGAGACCGCCGCAAGGCCTTTGCGCGCCAGCGCAACCGCGCCCAGTGCTGGCTGCACATGGACCGCGAAGCCGAAGCCCTGGCCAGCCTGGAACGCTGCGAAGAAGCCGCGCGCGAAGACGGCGACTGGGTGGGCCAGATCGACAGCCTGCTCACGCTCAGCAGCCTGCGCGCCACGCGCCACGAATGGGCACTGGCCCTGTCGCTGGCGCAACGCTGCGTGGTGGTGAGCTGGCAGCGCTGGCACCGCCACGGCCTGGCCTATGCGTTGTGGAACCCACCGCGCCTGCTGGCCCGGCTGCACCGGCCCGAGCCTGCGGTGCGGCTGATGGGCTTTGCCGCCACCTTTTGGGAATCGGGTTTTGGCCCGCTGGGCAAGGCCGACAAGGCCTATGTGCGGCGCGTGCGTGGCCTGGCGGCTGCGCAAATCGGCGCTGCCCGCGTGCAGGCACTGTGGCTGGAAGGTGCGGCCATGAACGTGGCGCAAGCCGTGGCGCTGACGCTGCAGCGCTGACGCATCGGCACCTACACATCGGCACCGACGCAGGGCCGAACCCGGTCCGGGGCGCGCACGGTGGCCGTGCCCAGCACCCCCAGGGTGCGGGGGGTGCGCGGCAGGCGGTGCGCTGAATGGCCCGCGCACGGCGCGTAGACCTGCAACAGCGCCAACCTGTGGCCCGCACGGCCGCCGGGGCAGCGTTGCTTTCGCCCCTTCAGGTCTTCCATCAAAGGCACCCATGCACAAGAAACTGCTCTCCGTCTGCGCTGCGCTGGCGGGCACCCTGGCGCTCAGCGCCCCGGCCCATGCCCTGACCACCACCTGGGACGCCGCATCCGGGCTCTTGCCCGACCAGGTGGACCCAGCCTGGACGCTGGTGGACAACGCACCGGCAGACCCGGTGCTCAACGCCGGCGTGCTGACCCTGGCCACCACGGGTTTTGCCCAGAACATGTACTACTCGATGAACGGTGCCGAGCTTGACTTCAGCGGCAGCGCACCCTATTGGCTCGAAGGCACGGTGCAATGGGTGTCGGGCACGCAGGCCGGTGGCTGGTACCGGGCGCCCATCTTCATGGCCATGGGTTTTGGCAACGGCAACATTGCGGTGCTGGAAATCCAGCAAGACGCGCTCTTCATCCGCAACGGCAACAACTCGGTGGGCGACTACAGCGCTGCCTTTGACACCGACGCCGCACTGCATGCCTACCGCATGGAAGTGGCGGGCCAAGGCGCCGGCAGCCTGGTGCAGGTCTTTCAGGACGGCAACCTCGTGCTCAGCGCCGGCAGCGTCTATGGCAACGGCAATGGCCCTGTGGTGATCTTTGGCGAAGCGTCGGGCATTTCCAGCGGGCAAAGCCGCTGGAGCCACGTCAGCCACAACGTGGCGGCGGTGGCGGTGGTGCCAGAGCCCGGCAGTGGCGCGCTGCTGCTTTCTGGCCTGGGCAGCCTGGGCTGGCTGGTGCGCAAACGCCGCCGGGCGTGAATTGTTGCGGCGCTGGCGGGCGGCCCCCCTTACTTGGGTGCCCGGCCGCTAGCGTTTGCCTAACGGTGCGCCCACAAGCTGCAGCCTGACCTTTAACGCTGCATGTTCCCCGGAGCACACCACCATGTTTTTTCCTCGCACCCCCCAAGCCCTGGCTGCCGTTGCCCTGGTGGCCGCCCTGGGCGCCCTGCCGGCCGCGCACGCCGGTGTCGATAGCGTCGTTGCCTTTGGCCAGACCGGCAAGGTAGAGATCATCCTGACCGGCAACGCCGGTGGCTTTGACCACATCCTGGAGCCGGTGCTGGTGGGCGGCAACGCGCCCTTCTGGGCTTTTGTGCCGCTCAGCAACGGCGCCTGGATCGTGGGCACCGAAAACGGCAGTCTGCTCAGCCTGGTGGGCGACACCGAGCCTCCGCGCTCGCCCAGCCCCATGAACATCGTGTGGGGCTACTTTGACGACGTGCAGGCCGGCCAGGAAATCAGCCTGCGCCTGACCAACGTCAACACCGACCGCATCGGCGGCACCGACCCCGACGCCCTGGGCACCATCGTGAGCCAGGTCTTCAGCGGCAGCGGTGCCGTCAACAACACCATGTTTTCCGGCGGCTCGGTGGCCGGTGGCACGCCGGGCGCGCCCGACTTTGGCAACCTGCTGACGGGCGGCTACACCTTCGTGACCTTTGTGAGCCCGACGCAGATCGACATCGGGTTTACCGACCTGGACGCCGGCCGCCCCGACCCCTTCATGAACATGACGGTGACGTTGATGCTGACGCCCGTGCCCGAGCCGGGCACCTGGGCGCTGTGGCTGGCCGGTGGCGCTGCCATGCTGGGCGTGGCCCGCCGGCGCAAGGCCTGAGGCTGAGCCGGACACAAGACCCAAAGCTTGGGTCTTGTGCCTGCGAAGGGCCCGCGC
>CAZUKT010000091.1:0-11575 GCA_964620975.1 uncultured Rubrivivax sp.
TTCTACCCCTACCCGGTGCAAGCGGGTGGCGTGGATGTGCCCTTCCCCGACGACGAGGCCTACGCCGGCTACCGCCTGGGCGGTGGCACCCTGGCGCGTGACGACTGGCGCCGCAGCAACGTGGACACGCTGGTGCAAGCGCTGTACCACACGGTGCGCAGCATCAAGCCGCTGGCGCAGTTGGGCGTCAGCCCTTTTGGTGTGGGCCGGCCCGACCGGCGGCCGCCCGGCATCACCGGCTTCAGCCAATACGACAAGCTCTACGCCGACGTGGAGCGCTGGTTTGACAACGGCTGGCTCGACTACCTGGCGCCACAGCTGTATTGGCAGATCGACCGCCCGGGCCTGCAGTTTCCGGTGCTGCTGGACTACTGGCTGGGTGAAAACCGCGCCCGCCGCCATGTGTGGCCGGGGCTCTTTACCAGCCAGGTCACCCGCGGCGAGCCGCTGGGCCCGCGCGCCTGGCCCGCGCGCGAGGTGCTGGAACAGGTGCTGCTGCAACGCACGCGCGGCGGGTCCACAGGCCACATCCACTTCAGCATGATCGCGCTCATGCAAGACCGCGACGGCATCGCCACCCTGCTGCAGATGGGCCCCTACGCGCAACCCGCGCTGGTGCCCGCCACACCCTGGCTGGACGCCACGCCGCCACCCGCACCCACACTGCGCGCCAGCGGCTCCCAGGTGACGATAGAGCCCGGCGCCGGCGAGACGGCCGCCCTGTGGGCCGTGTGGCGGCGCACAGCGGGCGTGTGGCGTTTTGACGTGGTGGTGGGCACCGAACGCCGCCTGGCCGCCAACGGCGCCGAGCTGCTGGCGGTGAGCGCCGTGGACCGAAGCGGCAACCAGAGTGCCTCGCACACACTGCGCCTGAACCTTGCACCCGTGTCACCACCACCGACGCCACCCTTGGCCACCCCATGAGCCTGCTGCGCACCGAACAACCGCACCCGGCGCACGCCGCACTGGACACCTACGACACCGCGGCGCTGGTGGACGCCTTTGTGGCCGACCAGGCGCAGGCCGCGCTGGCCGTGCGCGCTGCGGCCCCCGCGCTGGCGCAGGCCGTGGACGCCGCCGTGCCGCGCCTGCGTGCCGGGGGCCGCATCGTCACGGTGGGCGCCGGCACCAGTGGCCGGCTGGGGGTGCTGGACAGCGTGGAACTGCACCCCACCTTCAACTGGCCGCCCGAGCGTGCGCCCGCGCTGCTGGCCGGCGGCCACGGCGCCATGTTCGTGGCGGTTGAAGGGGCCGAAGACAGCCGTGAACAAGGTGCCGCCGACCTGCTGGCGCTGGCGCCCACGCCGCAAGACGTGGTGCTGCTGCTGGCCGCGTCCGGCGGCACGCCCTATGCGCTGGGTGCGGCGGCGGCGGCACGTGCGGCCGGCGCGTTGACCGTGGGCATGGTCAACAACCCCGGCGCGCCACTGGCGGCGGCGTGTGAGATTGGCGTGGTGCTGGACACAGGCCCCGAGGTCATCAGCGGCAGCACGCGGCTGAAGGCCGGCACGGCGCAGAAGATCGCGCTCAACACCTTCAGCTCCAGCGTCATGGTGCGGCTGCACAAGGTCTACGGCAACCTGATGGTGGACCTGCGTGCCAGCAATGCCAAGCTGGTGCAGCGCGCGCTGCGGCTCACAGTGCGCGCCAGCGGTGCCTGCGAAGCCGACGCACAGGCGGCGCTGGCCGCCTGTGGTGCGCGTGTGAAAACCGCCATCGTGATGCTCAAGGCCGGGGTGGATGCGGCCGGCGCCGAGAAGCTGCTGGCCGACGCCGAAGGCAGCGTGCACGCGGCCCTGGCTGCGGCAAACCAGGCGCGCTGAGGCCAGGCCATGGCAGGCGCGGTGGACCACAGGCTGCGCTCGCTGGACGTGTTTCGTGGCGCCACCGTGGCGCTGATGATCCTCGTCAACAACCCCGGCAACTGGGGCGCGCTTTACCCGCCACTGGCACACGCACCCTGGCACGGCGCCACGCCCACCGACTTGGTGTTCCCGTTTTTCCTGTTTGCGGTGGGCAACGCGCTGGCGCTGGTCATGCCGCCTTTGCGGGCCGCTGGCGCGGCCGTGTTCTGGCCGCGCATCATCAAACGCACGCTGCTGATCTTTGCCATCGGCCTGCTGCTCAACGCCGCGCCTTTTGTGCGCTGGGACGCCGCCGGTGACCTGGTGCTGCGTGACGGGCACACGCTGCGCATCATGGGCGTGCTGCAACGCATCGCGCTGTGTTTTGGCGCGGCAGCGGCCATCGTTTGGTGGCTGGGCAGGCGCAGCGACAAGCCGGTGCTGTGGGCAGCGGCGGCGCTGCTGCTGGCGTACTGGGCGGTGTGTGAAGCGCTGGGCACGCCGGGTGATGTGTACAGCCTGCAAGGCTGGTTCGGCACTGCGGTGGACCGCGCGCTGCTGGGCGAAAGCCACCTCTATCGCGGCGAAGGCCTGCCCTTCGACCCCGAAGGCCTGGCCAGCACCGCGCCGGCCGTGGCGCAGGTGCTGCTGGGCTGGTGGGTGGGCCGGCAGGTGGTGTTGGGCCGGGTGGACACCGCCTTGTTGCTGCGGCTCTTTCTGGCCGCCACGGCGCTGGCCCTGCTGGCCTATGCGTGGCAGTTGCAGGTGCCCATCAACAAGAAGATCTGGACCCCGAGTTATGTGCTGCTGACCACGGCACTGGCCATGGCCGCGCTGGCACTGTGCCTGCACCGGCTGGAGCCGCTGGCAGGGCGCGACGCGCCGGGTGCGGCACCGGGCCTGCCGCTGTGGGCGCGCTTTTTTGCACCCTTTGGCCGCAACCCGCTATTTGTGTTTGTGCTCAGCGGCCTGGTGCCCCGTGCGCTGGGCCTGCTGCGCTGGCAGACCAGTGCCGACGCACAAGGCACGCCGCTGTGGACCAGCCCGCTGCCCTGGGCCTGGCAGCACCTGTTTGCCGGCATCGGCAGTGACCCGCGCCTGGGTTCGTTTTTGTACGCGGCCGCCAACCTGCTGGCCTACGCGGCGCTGGCCTGGTGGCTGGACCGGCGGCGCATCTACATCCGCGTGTAGGTCTCGCCGTGGCGCCACCACCCCCACGTTTCGGGGGGCGGCGGCTTGGCGGCTTTGGTGCTGCGTTCCCGATTCCCCTTGCATGCAATCCGCATGGTGGGAGAACGATCATGGCCAATCTGAAGACACGCCAACCGCGCCACTGGCGCAAGGCTTTGCTGGTTTGGGCTGCGGCGCAGGCGTTGGCCGGTGCGGCGCAGGCTGGCAACGTGGTCTACCGCGCCACGATGCTGCCCTTGCTGGGGGGCCAGGGCTTCGGCACGGCGCTGGCCATCAACAGCGCGGGTAACGTCGTCGGCTCCAACTTTGAAGGCGACAGTGGCGGCCCGGGCGGAAGCTATGGTTCCACTTACGCCTTCCTGTATGCAGGGGGTGTGACGTCCAGGATCGGCCCCGCCAACACGAGCCAGCCCGTCGTAAACGACCGTGCCACCGCGCTGAGCGAGGCCAGCGGCGCAAGGGGCACCGTCTACATCGCCGGTGAGACCTTTATCTCTTCACAGGAACGTGGCTTTGTGCAGTCCCACAGCAACCTGACGGGCCGCACCGGCAGCAGCACCACCTTTGCCGGGCCGGCCGGTTTTGCCAAAGTCGTCGCCGTTCATGGCGTAAACACGTCGGGGCGGGTGGTGGGCCAGGCCGACTCGGGTGGGAATGTGCGTGTCGCCTATGTGCGCGAAGCCGACGGCCAGGTGTTTCGGCTGCAAGACTTTGGTGGCCGTGACAGCGTGGCACGCGCCGTCAACGACGCGGGGCAGATCGCCGGCAGCGCTGACATCCCCAACCTGGGCAGCCGCGCCGTGTTGTGGCAGGGCGGCGGCATGGTGGGCCTGGGCACCCTGGGCGGGGACCACAGTGCCGCCTTTGCCATCAGCCAAAACGGTTGGGTGGTGGGTGAATCCAATCTGCAAGCGCAGGGCCAGCGCCACGCCTTCGTCTGGCGCGACGGCGCCATGAGCCGCGTGGCCGCCAATCTGGACGCGGGGGGCTCCAGCCGCGCCGAGGCGGTGAATTCTCTGCGCCAGGTGGCCGGCGTGTTCACCAACGCCGCAGGCTTGATGGACCGGGTGTTCCTGGACTCGCCTTCTGGAGGCAGCGTGGAGTTGACGGGTTTCCGCCTGGGCATCCACCTTGACGACAACCGCCTGAACCCAGCCCAGCTGCCCGTGCTGAAGATCAATGAACTGGGGCAGATCTCGGCGGGTTTGCACGGCGACTACGGTCTGGCCATGGTGCTGAGCCCTTCAGGCACGCTGAGCTGGGCCCAGGCCGGCGGCGGGCGCGTGGCCGAGCCTGGCAACTGGGACAGCGGCATGGGCTTTGCGCCCAACCGGCTGCTGGACGTGGTGATTGGCACCTTCCGCGACCAGACCGTCACTGCCGACACCACCATGGAAGCCAAGAGCCTGCACGTCACCGGCTCCAAGGGCGGCCGGGCCACGCTGCAACTCAGCGGCGGCGCGCTCGTCAATGCGCTGGAGGGCGTGACCATTGAAGCGCGCGGCCGCCTGCAGGGCGCTGGCCGTGTGCTGGGCCCGGTGGTGATGAACCACGGCACGGTGAATGCCCTGCCGGGCCAGTTGCTGACGCTGGACGGTGGCCTGGACAACCGCGGCCTGGTCACCGGCAATGGCCGCATTGAAGCCAATCTCATCAACCGGGGCGGCGGCGCCCCGGGCGTGATGGTGGGCGCGGGCCAGCACCTGACGCTGGCCGGCACGGTGCACACCACGGCGGATGGGTCGCGCATCTTCATCCAGGACGGTGGCACGCTGGCCTTTGAAGGCCGCTTCGTCAACCAGGGCGGTGCGGTGCTGGCCATCAACCGGGGCACCTTGCAACTGGGTTACGGCGCGCAGCGCATGGACAACGGCGGCCAGGTGCTGGTGGGCAGCGGCCGGGCCGAGATCCTGGGCGACATCAACAACACGCCACGCGGCCTGGTGCACGCCCAGGACGGCGCCGACCTGACGGTGTGGGACAGCCTGCGCAACGACGGTGAAGTGCGTGTCAGCGGCGGCTCTCTCATCGTCTACGCCGGTGCCGTGTCAGGCAAGGGCAGCTTCACGGGCACCGAGGGCATGCACCGCTTTCAAGGCGGGTATGGGCCGGGCAATTCAGCGGCTGAAGTGAGCATGGGCAACGTGCAGTTTGCGAGCCTGGTGACCATGGAACTGGGGGGCTTGCTGGCCGGCAGCCAGCATGACCGCATCCACTTCACCGGCTCGGCGGCTTTTGAGGAAACGAGTTTTCTGAACATCACGCTCGTCAACAACTTTGTGCCGCATGCAGGTGACGTGTTTGCCTTGTTCAGCTACGCGCAAGCGCCGATGGGCAACTTTGAAGACTTCTACCTGCCCGGCCTGAGTGCGGGCCTGAGCTGGGACGTGTCACGCATCCACACCAGCGGTGTGCTGGCCGTGACTTCGGTGCCCGAGCCGTCGGCAGCCGCGTTGTGGCTGGCCGGGTTGGCCAGCATGGGGGCGGTGGCGCGGCGGCGCACACGCAAGGCGTGAGTTCGAACGAGAGGGTCCGGAAAGACTCTCTCGCTTACCGAAGGGCGCGGCGCTGACTCAGGGCGTCTGCACTGACGCCATCGCCTGCCGCAAGACCTGCGCCGAATGCATCAGTGCGGCCTGCTCGGCGCCGTCCATGGCGGGGACGATGACCTGGGTGCCGCCGTCGCGGCCCACCACCGTGGGCAGCGACAGCGCCACGCCCTGCAGCCCCAGCGCACCAACCTGCACCCGCGACACGGTGAGCACGCGGCGCTCACCCTGCAACAGGCAGCGCAGCAGATTGGCCGTGACCAGGCCAATGGCGTGGTTGGTGCTGCCCTTGCGCTGGATGACCTCGTAGGCCGCGCGCCGCACCTCGGTGGCCAGGCGCGGCTCGTTCGCCGTGTCCCAACCCGGCCAGTCGCGCAGCGGCACACCACCCACGCGGGCCCCCGACCACAGCACCACTTCAGAGTCCCCGTGCTCACCCACCACCTGGGCATGGATGGAATTGGTGGCCAGGCCCAGTTGCTGGCCCAGCATCTGCCGCAGCCGGGCGGTGTCGAGCATGGTGCCGGTGCCCAGCACACGCTCGGGCGGCAGGCCGCTGGCCTGCGCCATGACCTGGGTGAGCACGTCCACCGGGTTGGTGACCATGACCACGGTGCCCGCGTAACCCTGCAAGCCGCGGCCGATGTCGGCCACCAGCCGGGCGTTGTCGCGCAGCAGATCGAGCCGGCTTTCACCGGCTTTGCCACCTCGCCCGGCAGCCACCACCAGCACCTGCGTGTGGCGCATTTCTTCCAGGCTGGCCACGCGCACGCTGCAGGGCGGGTAAAAGGCCGCGCCGTGGGCCAGGTCCATGGCTTCGCCTTCGGCCACGGCGCTTCGTGCGTCGGCCAGCCACAGGGCGCTGGCCGCACCCGAGTGCAGCGTGGAGATGGCCACGCTCGTGCCCACCCAGCCCGTGCCGATGATGCCCACCGTCCTGTCCATGTCCACGCCTCCGGAAACTGAATTCAATCGCCGCGCATTGTGTCGGCGCAGGGCTGTACCGCGTGGGCAGGCGGCAGTTCCTGCGTTCAAGCAGGTGGCAATTCGGCCCGCCGGGGCAGATCGGCCCCGCGCCTTGAACACGTGATGGCCGCCGCCTGGGCCGCAAAGCCCAGCACGTTGTGCAGCGTGCCGCTATCCAGCGCGCCCAGCGCGTCGCGGGTGAGCAGGCCCCGTTCGGCCAGCGTGGCCAGCAGCGCGGCCTGAAAGGTGTCGCCTGCGCCCACGGTGTCCACCACCGCCACACGCACCGGCGGTGTGGCCACGTGCTGCGACGCCGTCCAGGCCCAGGCGCCTTGCGCGCCCCGGGTCACCACCACCAACTTCACGCCCGACGCCAGCCAGTGCGCGGCCAGGCCGGCGGGGTCGGCGCCGGGGTAGAGCAGCGCCAGGTCTTCGTCGCTCACCTTCAGCAGCGCGGTGCGCGGCAGCATCCACTGCAGCGTGTCTCGCCAGCGGCTGATGTCGGGTTCGACGTTCAAGCGGATGTTGGGGTCGTAGGCCACCACGCTGCGCTGCCACTCCCGCGCCACCAGCGCACGCTGCGTGGCGGCCACCGGCTCCAGCACCATGGCGTAGCTGCCAAAGTGGAATGCCAACGCGGGCGGCACCTGGGCCAGCGTGTCCAGGGGCAGGCAGCGGTCGGCCGCGCCTTGGCCGTAGAAGGCGTAGCTGGGCACGCCGTGTGCGTCCACGCCGATCAGGCTCAGCGTGGTGGGCGCGTCCAGGCGCACCGTGCAGCAGGTGTCGATGGCCTCGGCCTGCAAGGCCTGCATCAGCCGGTCGCCCAGGAAGCCCGTCGACACGGCACCAAAAAACGCCACCGGCTGCGCCAGCCGCGCCAGGCCCATGGCCACGTTCAGCGGGCTGCCGCCGATGCGTGCGTCCAGCATCACGCCCGTGGCGGTGCTGCCGGCGGCAAACACGTCCATCAAGGCTTCACCACTCACCACGATCATGTTCATTCCTTCTTCATTCAATGCACGGGGTCAGGCCCCGACTGCGCGCCCTTGGGGCCGGCGCCACGCCCTGCACGGCGCGCCACGCAGGGCACTCCCATGGGCCGCAAGCATGGCGCGACAGCGCCCGATTGGACATCGGGAAAACAATTAATCACTCCACTTGCGTTATTGGATAACTGAGGGCGGAATTCCATCACCCCAAAGCCGTTGCCCGCGCAGCAACCCGTTTTGACCGCAAGCCTGCATTCACTGCCCCATCAAACCCAGGAGATAGGCATGTTCCGGACCACCCCCACCTTCACCGCCACTTCTGCCGCCATGGTTGCCGCCTCCGCCCTGCTGCTGAGCAGCGGCGCCGCGCTGGCCGCCGGCGAGCCCGTGATCGGCCTCATCAACAAGACCGAGACCAACCCCGTCTGCATGTGATTGAGGTTGCCGACCGCATCTACGTGGCGCGGCTGGGCCGGCGCGCCGCCGTGCTCAACCCCAAGAAGATCAGCATGGGCGACACGGTGGCGGTCATGACCGGCGCCATGGCGCCCGAGCAGATCCCGGCCGAGTGCCTGGCCTAGCGAGACCCCTGTGAGAACCACATGCTCAAAGGCATAGACCCCCTGTTCACCCCCGACCTGCTGCGCACGCTGGCCGAAATGGGCCATGGCGACGAGATCGTCATTGCCGACGCCAACTTCACCGGCACCACGCTGGGCCGGGGCAAGGTGCTGATCCAGATGCCCGGCGCCAGTGTGCAGCGCGCCTGCGAAGCCGTGCTGTCGCTGCTGCCGCTGGACGCGGCCGTGGCGCAGCCCGTGGCCTACATGAAGGTCTGCGACACACCGGCGGGCTACCGCAGCGCCTTGCAGCGCAGCGTCGTCGGCCGCCTGCAAGAAGGCGGCTGGGCCCAGGACACACAATGCGAGGCCATAGAACGTTTTGCGTTCTACCAACGGGTGCAAATGGCCCACGCCATTGTCATGACCGGCGAGTTGCAGCCCTATGCCAACTTCATCTTCAAGAAGGGTGTGATCGGCGAAGCGCTTGCCGCCTGAAGCGGCGCTTCGGCGCGCACAGCCCGCACCCTCACCGCCCGTCACAGCCCCACACGCCCACTGCAGCACCACCGCCGCCCGCCGTGACCACCGCCCCCACCGCCACTGAACGAGCCCGTCTGCGCCCACGCGGCTCCAGCCAGGGCGGGCTGCGCCAGTACAACGAACGTGTGGTGCTGCAGGCCATACGCCTGCAAGGCGCGCTGCCGGCGGCCGAGATCGCGCGCGTCACGCAGCTCACGGCGCAGACCATCTCGCTCATCACCAAGCGCTTGCTTGACGACGGCCTGCTGCTCAAGGGCGAGCCGGTGCGTGGCAAGGTGGGCCAGCCCAGCGTGCCGCTGTCGCTGAACCCCGACGGCGCCTACGCCATTGGCATCAAGGTGGGCCGGCGCAGCCTGGACGTGGTGCTGGTGGACTTTGTGGGCCAGGTGCGCCAGCGCTGGGACCTGAGCTACACCCACGCCGACCCCGACGTGCTGCTGCCCGAAATCGGCAAGCGCCTGAAGGACATCCACAAGAAGCTCGGCCCCGACGCACGCGGCCTGGTGCAGGGCATCGGCATTGCCGCGCCGCTGAGCCTGGGCGGCTGGCAAGCGCTGCTGGGCCTGCCCCCCGAGGTGGCCGCCAAGTGGCAGCACCTGGACCTGGTGCGGGCCGTGGGGCAGCTGACACCGCTGCCCGTCACGCTGATCAAGGACACCGCCGCCGCCTGCGTGGCCGAACTGGTGGCCGGGCGCGGGCGCAGCGTCAAGAGCTTTCTCTACATCTTTGTCGACACCTTCATCGGCGGCGGCCTGGTGCTGGACAGCCACCTGCACGCCGGCCTCAGCGGCAATGCCGGCGCCGTGGGTTCGCTGCCGCTGTGGACGGCGGGGGCTGACCGCCAAGGCGGCGCCGCGCCCGCGCAACTGCTCAGCGTGGCCAGCCTGCTGCGGCTGGAGCGCGCCTACGCCGCCGCCGGGCTGGAACTTGGCGCCGTGGGCGACACGCGTGCGTTGCAGCAACCCTGGCTGCCGCACACCCAAGCCTGGCTCGCCGAGGCCGCCGCCGCCATTGCGCAAGCCGTGCAAAGTGCCGCCTGCCTGCTGGACCTGGAAGGTGTGATCCTGGACGGCAACTTCAGCCGCGACATGCTGGCCGCGTTGCTGGCAGCCACCACGCAGGCGCTGCAGCGCTACGACTGGGAAGGCGTGGCGCAGCCCGCACTGATGGCCGGCACCATAGGCAGCGACGCCCGCGCCCTGGGCGGCGCGCTGCTGCCGCTGTACGCCAACTTCGCGCCCGACCGTGATCTGTTCCTGAAGGTGGCCGCGTAACCCGGCCTGGGTACAGTGTCGGCCTTGTGGTGGCCACCGCCCACCGCCCAGGAAACCCATGTCCCAATTTGCACTGCACCCGCTGGCCGCCCTGGTGGTGCTGGCCGCAGGCAGCATGGCCGGCCCGGCCAGCGCGGCCATCACCGAAGCCGAGTTGCAGCAACGCCTGCAAACGCGTTTTGCCAGCGACCGCACGGGCGCCTGCGTGCTGGCCGCCGTGGTGTTGCCCACCCAGGTGCTGCGCGGGCGCGTGTGCGCCGCGCCGCGTGCCGATGGCGGGCCTGGTTTTGAGCAGGCCTTCGAGATCGGCTCCATCAGCAAGACCATGACGGCCTTTCTGGTGGCCGACCTGGTGGCCGCCGGGCGCTGGAAGCTGGACGATCCCATCGCCAAACACCTGCCCGCAGGCCACACCGTGCCGCGCCAGGGTCAACGGCAGATCACCGTGCGCGACCTCGTCACCCACCGCGCCGCGCTGCCGCCACTGCCGCCCGGCTGGGTGCCGCAAGACCCCGCCAACCCCTACGCCAGCCTCAGCCAGCCCGAGCTGCTGGCCGCCTTGGCACGCACGCCGCTGCAAGGCGCCATCGGCCAGGCCGCGAGCTATTCCAACTTCGGCATGATGGTGCTGTCGGTGGCGGTGGCGCGCACGCTGGCGGCCGAGCCCGGCACGCCGGGTGACCTTGAGCTGGCCCTGGCCACGCGGCTGTTTGCGCCGCTGGGCATGTCCGGTGCCTACATCGCCCGGCCACCGGCCGGCGCCAAAGCGGCGGCAGGCCATCTGCCCACGGGCCAGACGACGCCGGCCTGGACCTGGGCCGCCATGCCCAACGCCGCTGGCGTGGGCGGCGTGCGGGCGCGCCTGGACGACATGGTGCGTTACGCCCAGGCCCAGCTGGGCTTGCTCGACACCCCGCTCACGGCGCGGCTGCTCAGCACCCAGGCCGAACAGGCGCCCGGCTCGGGCATGAACTGGATGCGTGCCAAGGTGCAGGGCCACGACCTGGTGCTGCATGAAGGCGGCACGGGCGGCTTTTCGTCGTTGCTGGCGTTGGAGCCGGCCCAGCAGCAGGCCGTGGTGCTGTTGGCCGACACCGCGCTCACCGACCTGGGCGGCCTGGGCCCACTGGCCTTGAGCCTGCTGGACCCGGCCGCGCCGGTGCCCCCGGCGCGCCGCGCCGTGCCCGTGTCGGCCGGCCTGCGCGCCGCCGTGGTGGGCCAGTACACCTTGGCCGGCATGGCGGTCAAGGTGTGGGCCGAAGGTGACCGCCTGCTGGCCCAGGCCGCCGACCAGGCCGTGATGGAACTGCGCACCGACGACCAGGGCGACCTGTACCCCATGGGCGTAAGCGCCCTGCTGCGCCCGGTGATGGAAGGCGGCCGCATGACCCGCTTTGCCTGGCACCAGGGTGGCGGCATGATGGAAGGCGTGCGTGTGGGCAGCGAACGCCCGGCCACCGCCAGCAACCCCGCCTGGGTCGCCTGGGCCGGTGTCTACCGCCTGGCACCGCAATTTGCGCTGCGGGTGTTTGAAGACGCCGGCAAGCTGATGGTGCAGGGCACGGGCCAGCCGGCCATAGAAGCCGCCGTGGCCGGCCCTGACTTGCTGCGCATTGCAGCGGTGGGCGCCGAGGTGAGCTTCCAGCGCAACGACAAGGG
>CAZUKT010000092.1:0-3608 GCA_964620975.1 uncultured Rubrivivax sp.
GGCAAGCTGAGGCTGGAAGAAATCCCGCTACGCATTGAATCCATCGTGGCCAATGTGGTGTCGATGCTTTACGAGCGGGCGTGCGGCAAGGGGCTGGAACTGCTCAGCGAGGTGCCGGCCATGCCCCGCGGCTTGGTGGGCGACCCCAACCGGCTGCAGCAGGCGCTGCTGAACTACGTCGGCAACGCCATCAAGTTCACCGATGCCGGCCGCGTCACCGTCAGCGTGGCGGTGGAGGAAGACGCCGCACAGCAGGTGGTGCTTCGCTTTGCAGTCGCTGACACCGGGATCGGCATCGCGCCCGAAGCACTGCCGCGCCTGTTTGGCAGCTTCGAGCAGGCCGACAACACCACCACCCGACGCTATGGCGGTACAGGGTTGGGGCTGGCCATCACCCAGCGCTTCGCCAGACTCATGCAGGGCGACGCCGGCGCCGAGTCCATGCCGGGCTGCGGCAGCACCTTCTGGTTCCGCGTGCGGCTTGCCAGGCGCGACGAACCGGCGCCACCCGACCCTGAAACGCAGTTGGTGCAGGCCGAGCAATGGCTGCGGCGCGAGCACGCCGGGGCGCGCGTGCTGGTGGCCGAAGATGAGCCGATCAATCGTGAGATCACGGACATGTTGCTCCAGGAGGTGGGCCTGGTCGTGGACTCGGCCTGCAATGGCCTGGAGGCCGTGGAGATGGCCAGCCGCCACGCCTACCAACTGATCCTGATGGACATGCAAATGCCTCGGCTGGATGGTTTGGACGCCACCCGGCGCATCCGGGAACTGCCCGTGCATCGCGCCACACCGATCCTGGCCCTGACCGCCAACGTCTTCGCCGAAGACAAGGCGACCTGTCTGGACGCCGGCATGAACGGCTTCATCGCCAAACCGGTGACGCCGGAACGGCTCTACCAGCAAGTGCTGCAGGCTCTGCGGACCCGGCCTGCAGCAAGAGGCTTGCAGTGAAAAAGGCTGCGCCGGGCTGAGAGTCTTTGACCCATGCCCGGGTTGTGGACACGGTGGCCGGGGTTCATGCCGCTCAGCAAGACGAGCAAAACGACACCTTGCCGTTGCTGCGCTCAGAGTGGCCGCGCGCGGCCCTTGGAACGGGCCGACCGCCCGACCACGGCCACCTCGGGCCCTGCTGCCGATATTGCCGCCGTTGGCCGTTTCGCGTAGACTGGTAAGTAATCAACAACTTACCACAGGTCAGCCCGCCATGCAGACACGGCTTCCCACTGAAGAGCGCCAGGCCGACATCGTGGCGGCGGCATTGCGCCTGCTGCAGGACAGCAGCCCTGCCCTGGTCACCACGGGCGACATTGCCGTGGCGGTGGGAGTGACGCAGGGGGCGGTGTTCAAGCACTTCACCACCAAGGACGCCATCTGGGTGGCGGCCATGCGCTGGGTGCGCCAGGTGTTGCTGCAGGCACTGACCGAAGCGGCGGCACCCGCTGCCCAGGCGGCCGGTGCGCGTGCGCCGCGCGACGCGCTGGCAGCCATCTTCAAGGCACATGTGGACTTTGTCATCGCGCACCCCGGCGTGCCCCGGCTCATCTTTCATGAGTTGCAGCAACCGGCCGATTCGGCCACCAAACAAGAGGTGCGCGCCCTGATGCAGGCCTACCGAGAGTTGCTGCAGCGTGTGCTGGGCCAGGCCGTGACGCAGGGCGACGCGGCACCTGGCCTGGACACCGCCGCCGCCGCCACGCTGTTCATGGGCAGCGTGCAAGGCCTGGTGATGCAGTCCATGCTGGCCGGCAAACCTGGCGCCATGCGCAGCCAGGCGCCCGGCGTGCTGGCCTTGGTGCTGCGTGGCCTGAAGGGTGCGGCATGAAGCCGCGCCGCCTGTGGCTGCAGCGCCTGGCCCTGGCAGCGGCGGCCTTGGCCCTGCTGGGGGCCTTGGCCTATGTGGCGCTGCGCACCGGCCCCTTGGCGCCCACGCGTGTGACGGTGGTGCAGGCGGCGCAGGGCACGCTGCAGCCGTCGCTGTTTGGCATTGGCACCGTGGAAGCGCGGCGCAGTGTGCTGGTGGGCCCCACCTTGGCCGGCCGCGTGCGCGCCGTGGCGGTGGACGTGGGCGACATGGTGAAAGCCGGCCAGGTGCTGGCCGAAATGGACCCGGTGGACCTGGACGAACGCACGGCGGCGCTGGACGCCTCGGTGGCACGCGCCGGCAGCACGGTGGCTGCGGCCCAGGCGCAGGCCCAGGACGCCACGGCCAAACGTGCGCTGGCCGACGCCAACGCCCAGCGTTATGTGGACCTGGGCGCGCAGAACTTCATGAGCCCCGGCGCCGTGGAGGCGCGGCTGCAAGAACAGTTGTCGGCCAAGGCCGGTGTGGCGGCCGCGTCGGCCAATGTGCACGCCGCGCAGCAAGACCTGCAGCGCCTGCAGGCTGAACGCGCCGGCCTGCGCCAGCAGCGCGCCAATGTGCGCCTGCTGGCACCCATTGCGGGCCTGGTGGTGGCGCGCGACGCCGAGCCCGGCTCCACCGTGGTGGCGGGGCAGGCCGTGTTGCGGCTCATCGAGCCCGGCACGCTGTGGGTGCGGCTGCGGCTGGACCAGGGCCGCTCGGCCGGGCTGGCCGTGGGCCTGCCGGCGAGCATCGTGTTGCGCGCCAACCCGCAGCAGGCGTTGCCCGGCCAGGTGGCGCGGCTTGAAGCCGTCAGCGACAGCGTGACCGAAGAACGTGTGGCCCTGGTGCGCTTTGATGCCCTGCCCGCCGGCTTGTCGGTGGGCGAAATGGCCGAGGTGACGCTGGCCCTGCCCGCCACCGCGCCGGCGGTGCTGCTGCCCAACGCCAGCCTGCAACGCCAGCAAGGCCAGGTGGGTGTGTGGGTGCTGGGCAGCGGCAACGGTGACGGCAGCAGCAACGGCCTGCGCTTTGTGCCCGTGCGTGTGGGCGCCACCAGCCTGGACGGCCAGGTGCAGGTGCTGCAGGGTGTGCAGGCCGGGGACCGTGTGGTGGTCTACAGCGACAAGGAAGTCAAGCCCGACGGCCGCATCCAGATCGTGCAAAGCATTGCCGTGCGCCAGCCATGATCAGCCTGGCCGGCCGCGACATCCTGCATTCCTGGGGCAAGTTCGTGCTCACGGGCATCGGCCTGGGTTTGCTGATTGGCGTGACGCTGACCATGGCCGGTGTGTACCGGGGCATGGTGGACGACGCGCAGGCGCTGCTCAACAACAGCGGCGCCGACCTGTGGGTGGTGCAGCAAGACACGCAGGGCCCCTACGCAGAATCGTCCAGCTTGCGTGACGACGTGGTGCGCAGCGTGCGCGGGCTGCCCGGCGTGATGCGTGCGGCCAACGTCACCTACCTCACCATGCAGGTGCGCCGCGAAGGCGGCAGCGCGGGCAGCAACAGCACCGAGGTACGCGCCATGGTGGTGGGCTTTGAGCCCGGCGAGCCCGGGGCACCGCCTTACCTGGTGGCCGGCCGCCAGCTCACCCGCAGCCACTTTGAGGCCGTGGCCGACGAGCGCACGGGCTTTGTGCTGGGGGACCGCATCCACATCCGCCGCCACGGCTACACGGTGGTGGGGCTGACGCGGCGCATGGTGTCGTCGGGTGGCGACCCCATGGTTTTCATCGCGCTCAAGGACGCGCAGGAGGCG
>CAZUKT010000092.1:3618-4308 GCA_964620975.1 uncultured Rubrivivax sp.
ACGACGCCATCCTGAACGACCGCGCGCGCACGGCCGCCAACCCCGCACTCAACCGCCCCGGTGTGCCCGGCCTGCTGGACGCGGTGCAAGCCGCGCAGGCCAGCAACCACAACGTCAACGCCGTGCTGGTGCAGGTGCAGCCCGGTGTGCAGGCCGAAGCGGTGGCCGAACCCGTGCGGCGCTGGAAGCACCTGCAGGCCTACACACGCTTGCAGATGGAAGACATCCTCATCGCCAAGCTGATTGCCACGTCGGCGCGGCAGATCGGCATGTTCCTCGTCATCCTGGCCATCGTCAGCGCGGCCATCGTGGCCTTCATCATCTACACCATGACCTTGGGCAAGATCCGCGAGATTGCGGTGCTCAAGCTCATAGGCACACGCAACCGCACCATCGCCGGCATGATCCTGCAGCAGGCGCTGGGCCTGGGGCTCATCGGCTTTGTGGTGTGCAAGGTGGCAGCCACGGTTTGGGCGCCCATCTTCCCCAAGTACGTGCTGCTGGAAACCGGCGACGCCGTGCGCGGGCTGGTGGCGGTGGTGGTGATCTGCGCGCTGGCCAGCACACTGGCCATACGCGTGGCGCTGCAGGTGGACCCGGCGGAGGCGATCGGTGGATGACATGACGACCCCAAGCTTGCGGCTGCGCCGCTTCGCTGCCCCCGAGGGGCGTTCAGCCGCCTTGGGGCGG
>CAZUKT010000092.1:4334-11537 GCA_964620975.1 uncultured Rubrivivax sp.
CAGACACAAGGCATCCGCATCGAAGGCCTGCGCAAGCGCTATGGCCAGGGTGACACCGCCGTGGACGCGCTCAAGGGTGTGGACATGCAGGTGGCACCGGGTGAAGTGGTGGGCTTGATCGGGCCTTCTGGCTCGGGCAAGAGCACGCTGCTGAAGTGCCTGGGCGCGGTGATTGAACCCACCGGCGGGCGCATGGTGCTGGGCGGCCAGGCCATCTACGACGACGGTTGGCAGCTGACCGACCTGCGTGCGCTGCGGCGCGACCGCATCGGCTTTGTCTTTCAGGCGCCCTACCTGATTCCGTTTCTGGACGTCACCGACAACGTGGCGCTGTTGCCCATGCTGGCCGGCCACCCGAATGCCGAGTCACGCGCCCGCGCATTGGACCTGCTGACGGCGCTGGACGTGGGCCACCGCGCCCGGGCGCAGCCTTCAGAACTGTCAGGCGGCGAACAGCAGCGTGTGTCCATTGCGCGCGCGCTGGCCAACCGGCCGCCGGTGATCCTGGCCGACGAACCCACGGCGCCGCTGGACAGCGAACGCGCGCTGGCGGTGATGCGCATCCTCAACCAGATGGCGCTGCAGTACCACACGGCCATCATCGTGGTCACGCACGACGAGAAGATCATCCCCACCTTCAAGCGGCTGTATCACATCCGCGACGGCCGCACGCATGAAGAGGCGGGGCAGGGGCTCAGCGTGTGAGCCTGCGGCTTCAGGTCACTTGCAAGAACACGCGCCGCAGCAGCCGCTGCTGCTGCCCGCCGGCATGCCGGCCGCCACGCGGCTGATGCGCACGTGCCAGCGCTGCGGGCCCGATTCCAGGTAGCGCCAATCAAACTGCCCCAGACGCGTCTTTTCAAACTGAAAGTACAGCGGCACCGGGTCGTGGTCGTTGACGATCTCAAACGCCTGGCCCGGCGTCAGCGCGTCAAAGGTGCTGAATATCAGCGGGTGGCGCTGCGGTGGCGGCACGCTGCGCACGTCGATGCAGGTGGTGGCCGGGGGGTTGTCAATGGTGTCGGTGGTCATGTTCAGGCCTTCAGTGCGAAGCGCCCAACGGTAGGTGCGTGCCCGGCCCGGCGCCTTGAAGCGCTTCAAGCTTTGTGCATGTGGCGCACTGTGCTTTCCCCAACGGTCTGCACCCGCCCCAGCGGCCACACTCGTGGGCCACGCGCCTGCCCATGACCCCACCCAACACGCCACACGCCGGCACGTCGCCCTTCGCGTCGCTGCAAGCCATGCACCCCGGTAACTTTGCGCTGGTCATGGCCAGCGGCATCTTGTCGCTGGGTTTCCGCACGCTGGGCATGGCCACGCTGGCCGACGTGATGGCCGCCGTGGCCCTGGGCGCATGGGGCCTGCTGCTGGCGCTGAGCTTCTTGCGCCTGGTCTTCTACCCCGCCGCCGTGCGCATTGACTTGCTCAACCCGCGCATGGTGTTTGCCTACTTCACGCTGGTGGCGGCCACCAGCATCGTGGGCCTGGTGGTGCACCAGGACGGCTTCCCCACGCTGGCCATCGTGTGCTGGGCGCTGGCCTTTACGGCCTGGTGCCTGCTGCTGTACCTGGCCTTCAGCGTGCTGACCTTTTTGACGCATGAGAACAACGTGAACATCGTGCACGGCGGCTGGCTCATTGCCATCGTGGGCACGCAGTCGCTGGTGCTGCTGGGCGCCCGCATTGCGCCCAACCTGGGGCCCTACGCCGTTTACATGATGGTCGAGGTGTACATGCTGTGGGGCCTGGGGCTGGCCTTCTACGGCATCTTCGTCACGCTGTTCTGTTACCGCATCTTCTTTCTGGCACTGCGGGCGCAAGACATCGGCCCGCTGCTGTGGGTGGTGATGGGCGCGGCGGCCATCAGTGCCAACGCCGGCACCACGCTCATCACACAAGACCCCGGCTTGCCCTTTCTGGCGGCACAGCGGCCGTTCATCGACGGCATCACGTTGATGCTTTTTGCCTGGGCCACGTGGTGGATCCCCATGCTCTTCATCTTTGGTGTGTGGAAGCACGTGGTCAACCGGCTGCCGCTGGCGTATGAGCCGGTGATGTGGAGCGCGGTGTTCCCGCTGGGCATGTATGCCGTGGCCAGCGCAAGGCTGGGCCTGGCGGCTGAATTTGCGCCGTTGCAGTGGATATCACGCGGCATGGTGTGGCTGGCCCTGGCCGCCTGGCTGCTGGTGGCGGCGGGTTTTGTGCAACGCTGGTGGCGCGCGCGGCACCAGGCTGCGGGTTGACCCGCTAACTTTCATGATGCGTGGCATGGCCACGCATCATGCAGCGCTTGTGCATCAACCGGGGCGGCCGTCGGTGCGCGGGCGGCCCATCCAGTTGCCGTAGCGCAGCGCCCAGCCCACGCAGGCCAGCGCCCAGGCGGTGGCGGCCACCAGCGTCAGCGGCACCATGGCGGCCGGCCACAGCGCGGCGGTCACCCGCAGCAGCGCCGCAGTCTGCAGCAGCAGGTACAGGCCAAAGGCCAGGTTGTCGGCGGCCAGCGGGCGGCCGCTGTGGCCGGCGGCCACGCGCGTGATCATGGCAATGAGCGTGGCGCCCAGGTAACCCATGGTCAGCGCATGCAGCGGGGCCAGGCCCAGCGAGGCGCCGTCACCCGCCCAAAGCACCCGTGCGTGGGACAGCGCACTCAGCGCCAGCGCCACACCCAGCCACACAAAACCGCCGTGCAACATGGCCAGCAAGCGGATGCGCAGGCTGTGCAGCAAGCCCCAGCGCAGTGCCAGCCACAGCACCAACGCGGCCGCTGGCGCCTGCACGGCCAGCAGTGCGGCGTGCGCGGCCGTGCCCAGCGGCCCGGTCAGTGCCTCGGCAGTGGCGCCCACGGCCGTGGCGGCGAGTGCCCCGCCCATGGCTGCCAGCAGCCAGTTGGGGCGCCAGGCGTCCAGGAAGGGCAAGGCGCTGCTGGTGAAAAACGGCAGCATGCGGTGCGACACGATGGTGAAGGTGGGCGCCACAAAACCCCACAGCGCCAGTTGGGCGGCCGCACGCGCCAGCGCCACATCGCCGGTGGATACGGCCCCAGCGCCGGCCGCCATGGCCAGCAGGCCCACGCCGCCGGCCACGGCCACGGCGGTGGCGTGCAACTTGTCGGGTGCGGGGCTGGCGCGCAGCAGGCGCACAAAGCGCCACATCAGCATCAGCCAGCCCACCGCCGCCACGGCCATGCCCAAACCCGCCAGCGACGCCCAAAGATGGAAGCCCGGCAGCGCCAGCAACCAGCCACCGGCCAGCATCAGCACCGGCCGCACCAGGCTGCTGCCGGGCACGTCTGGCAAACCCAGCCACTAGGGGCCGGCGGTAAACAAGAAGCCGACGATGAACAGCGGCATGAAGCTCAAGCCCATCAGCAGGCCGTGCGCCACCAGCGCCGGCACGGCAAAGGGCAGCACCACGCCCGCGTAACGTGCGCCCAGCACCAGCGCCCACCACAGGCCGCTGGCCGCCAGCAGCACGGCGGCGGAAAAAAAACCCAGGCGGTGCGGTGCGCTGCTCAGGCGCGCCAGGCGCCAGCGTGTGTCCACAGTGGCTGCAGGCGGCCGGGCCGTGGCGGGCACGGGGCGCAGGGGAATGGTCTTCATGGGGCGGCTTTGGGCGTGCTGTGGCGGCTGTGCATGGGCGCCACCTTAGCCAGCGCCGGGGCCCCTGTCCTTGATCTGCTTTTGTTGCAACGGCGCGGTGTCTTCAGCCGCCCGGCACGCCGCAGGCGTCCAGCCCCAGGCCTTGGCCGCCGTGTTCGTCCAGCGGGTGCGCGTGGTAGGGCCCGGTGCCGGCGTTGTCGGCCAAGGCGGCGGGCACGAAGCCACCACGCTGCACGTCAAACACATGCACCTCGCCGTCTTCGATGACGTAGTGCCAGCCGTGCAGGCTGAGTTGGCGCGCCTCCACCCTTTCACGCACCATGGGGTAGTCCATCAGCCGCTCCAGCTGCAGCACCACGGCGCGTTGCTCGGTGCGGCGCAGCACCTCGGGGCCGGGCTCGGCCACGGGCAAGACGGCGTCGCGGCCCAGGTCCAGCCAGCGCGCCAGGTTGGTGGCGCGTGGGTGCACCTCGCCATACAGCGCGCGGATGCCGCCGCAGTGGCTGTGGCCACACACCACGATGCGCGTCACCAGCAGGTTCAGCACCGCAAACTCGATCGCCGCTGCCGTGCCATGAAACCCCGCCGAGCCGTCATACGGCGGCACAAAGGCGCCCACGTTGCGCACCAGAAAGAGCTCGCCAGGCCCGGTGCCCGTCAGCAGGTAAGGCACCAGGCGTGAATCGCTGCAACCGATGAACAGCGTGGTGGGGTGCTGCCCGTCGTCCACCAGCAGCCTGAAGTGGCTGCGGTGCTGTGGGAAGGCGTCGGTCTGGAAGTTGCGCAGCCGCTGCAAGAGTTCGTCAGGCATGGCGGGGTGCTGCGCTGCGGCGGTGGCTGTGGCGGTGAGCCTGCTACTGCACCAGCGGCGAGGCAGCAGCTTCCAGGTCCACACCTTCCACACGCGCCTGGCCGGCCAGCAACTGCAGGTACTGGCGCAAGGCGGTGGCAAAGGCCTGCTGGCGCAGTGCCTGCGCCACGGCCGAGCGCACCGATTCATAGGCCGGCTGCGTGCCGGGCTCGCGCGCCAGCACTTCCACCACATGCAGGCCAAAGCGCGTGGCCACCAGGCGCGGTAGCACGCCAATCTCGGCATGGCCCAGCACCTCTCGCGCAAATTCGGGTGCGCAGTCTTGCGCCGTGAGCCAGCCCAACTGGCCACCTTCGGCGCCACTGGGGCAGTTGGACGTGCTGCCCGCCACGGTGGCAAAACGCGTGGCGCTGCCGTCGCATCGCAGGTCCAGCAAGCAGGCTTCGGCGCGCGAGCGCAGCGCGTTCACGTCCACGCCCGGCGTCACGGCAAAAAGCACGTGTCGCACCAGCGCCTTTTCGCCCTGCGCATAACGTGGCAGGTTGGCGGTGTGGTGGCGCCGGCAAGCTTCGTCGGTGGGCTCGGGCAGGTGCAGCTCGCGCGCCAGCAAGGCTTCTATGGCCGTGCTGGCGGCTTCGGTGGTGGCGCCGCCCAAGGGGGCCGGGTCTTCGGCATGCAGCAGGCCGGCCTGCATGGCGGCCTGTCGCAGCAGCTCGGTGCAGGCGCGCTGGCGCAGGTCTTCGGCGCTGGCCGCTTCTTGCGGGTAGGCCAGCACCACGCCGTTGACGGCGGGCAGGGGGTTGTTGCTCATGGTGTCTGCGCCTGCGGCTTAGCTGCGGTTCCGCGGGTGCGAGGCCGGCAGGTTGAGCCGCCGCGAGCGCACCACCTGGTAGGGGCGAAAGACGTAAGCCACCGAGGCCAACCCGCTCCACACATGCACCAGGCGGCTGAAGGGGAAGAGCAGGAAGATCGTCATGCCCAGCAGCATGTGGGCCTGAAAGTGCCATGCGACGCCGGACACCAGGGCCGCATTGGGCTGCAAGGTGGCAATGCCCTGCAGGTATTCCGCCAGCCGCAGCATGGTGGTGGGCTCGTTCAC
Source organism: uncultured Rubrivivax sp. (assembly GCA_964620975.1). GTDB lineage: Bacteria > Pseudomonadota > Gammaproteobacteria > Burkholderiales > Burkholderiaceae_C > Rubrivivax. The sequence continues at coordinate 9,844 of CAZUKT010000092.1, forward strand.
ATGCTGCAGCGACGCCGGCAGCGTGGCCAGGCCAATGCTCAACTGCACCCACAAGATGGCCAGGATGGCCAGGTCGGTGCGGTGGCTGGTAAGGCGGATGCGCGGGTCAAACATGCGCCGGTGCAGCAGCATCGTCAGGCCGATGAAACACAGCCCGCCCGCCACACCACCGGCCACCACGGCAAGAAACTGTTTTTGCGGTGCGGTGACGAAGATCTCGTACAGCCAGTGGGGTGTCAGCTGGCCGAAGAGATGGCCGAAGAACAGGAACAGGATGCCACCGTGGAAGAGGTTGCTGCCCCAGCGCAACTGCCCGCTGCGCAGCAACTGCGATGAGTCGCTCTTCCAGGTGTACTGGTCGCGGTCAAAACGCGCCAGGCTGCCCATGAAGAACACGGCCAGGCAGATGTACGGGTAGATGTTGAAGAGAAAACTGTGCACGGCGTTCATGCGCGGGCTCCCGGTTGGGGTTGTGCGGCGGCGTCCACGAGCGGCCGCTTCATGATCTGTATGGGTTGTGGCTGGCCGGGCCGCGCCTGGCCCTGGGTGGAACAACCCCCAAAGGCTTCGGGCTCCTGCCAGGTTTCATCGATGGGCAGTTCTTCGGGCAGCTTCACGGCCTGGGCCTTTTCACCGGACAGGTCCAGCACGGCTGCGATGACGCTGGCGTAGGGGCTCTGGCGCTTGAGCAGGGCGCTGAAGATGACTTGCAGGATGTGGCTGATTTCGCGCAAGAACTCGCGCGCAGCTTCAGGCGGCTGGGTGGACGCGTACTCCAGCACCACGGTCAGGTGGTCGGGCAGTTCGCCTTCGCCCATGTACAGACCTGCAGCTTCGTAGGTCTTGATCAGGTCCACCATGGCCGGGCCGCGGTCGCGGCTGTCGCCGTGCACGTGTTCAAACAGGTGCAGGGCGGTGCCACGCCCACGGTCAAACAGTTCCACGAATTCGGCTTCGGTGTCCAGGGCGTCGCGCTGCGACAGGCGTTGCAGCAGCGTGTCCAGTTCGGCCAGGCGGTTGGCTGAAAGTGCGCGCTCCTGGTGCAGCGCGGTGCCAAGCTCATCCAGGTGCGAACGCAGGTCAGCGTCGGGGTAGCTCAGCAAGTGCGCCAGCACGCGCAGGGTCAGGGGGAAGGCCTTCATGTCAGGTCTCCCGCCGGGCCGCCCCAAGGGAGACCTGCTCCCCCTTGGGGGACGCGAACGCAGTGAGCTTGGGGGTTCATATCGTGGCCTTGATGGGAATGGTGCGTTTCTTCTCGCTGCCAAAGAGGCTGGTATCGCTGACCCCTTCGCTGCAGCCGTTGCCAAAGCTGAAGCCACAGCCACCGCGCACGTTGAAGGCGTTTTCCGCGTACTCACGGTGCGTGCTGGGAATGACGAAGCGGTCTTCGTAGTTGGCAATGGCCATCACCCGGTACATCTCTTCGACCTCGTTCACGCTCATGCGCACCTGGTCGATGGCGGCCGTGTTGGCTGCGCCGTCCACGTGTTTGCTGCGCTGGTAGGCACGCATGGCCAGCATGCGTTCGAGCGCGCGCACCACGGGGAAGGTGTCACCGGCCGTCAGCAAGTTGGCCAGGTACTTGACCGGAATGCGCAGTTGGTTGACGTCGGGGATTTCGCCATTGGTGCCCACTTGGCCAGCGTTGGCGGCGGCCGTGATGGGCGACAGCGGCGGCACGTACCACACCATGG
>CAZUKT010000093.1:0-11522 GCA_964620975.1 uncultured Rubrivivax sp.
CTATCCTCGCCCGCCGCCTGCGCCAGGGCCAGCACCTTGTCGGCGGTCAGCACCTTGCCGCTGGCGCGCAGCGGCTCGCATTCGTTGGCGACGAACTGCTCGTCGAGCCAGCGCCGCGCGTCCTCATTGGGCATCGCGGCCTCGTCGGCGTGGAGCGGGAGTTCGAGCGGTCGGTCGGGATGGAACTGGACGATGACGGACTGACGCATGGCGGAGCCTCCTGTGCGGGCAAGCATAAGGGCCCGCGCGACGGTCCGGTTGGAGCAAGATCAAGGCGCGGGCGCGCCTTGTCTCAGTGCGCGTCCCCGAGTTCCTGCGCGATGGCGTCGAAGCGCCCTGCAATGGCGCCGAAGGCATCCACCACATGGGGATCGAATTGCTGGCCGCGCTGCTCCAGGATCATCGACACCGCCTTCTCGTGCGGGTACGCGGCCTTGTAGACGCGCGGGCTGATGAGGGCGTCGTAGACGTCGGCCACGGCCATCAGGCGCGCCGACAGCGGGATCTGCGCGTCGGCCAGGCCCTGCGGATAGCCTCGTCCGTCCCAGCGCTCGTGGTGGCCGTAGGCGATCTCGCGCGCGTGGCGTAGGAATGTACTGCCTTCGCCCATGCGCGATTCGGCCACCTCGATGGCCCTGCGCCCGTGCTCGGGATGGGACTTCATGATCTCGAATTCCTCGGCCGTCAGGCGGCCGGGCTTGAGGAGGATGCGGTCGGGGATCGCCACCTTGCCGATGTCGTGCAGCGCCGCGGACTTGCCCAGCATCTCCACCGTTGATCTGTCCAGCTCTTCCATGTACTCAGGCCGGGTGCTGAGCTCGACGGCCAGTTCGCGCACGTAGCGCTGGGTGCGCACGATGTGCTGTCCGGTCTCGTTGTCGCGCGTTTCGGCCAGCGAGGACAGCGCCACGATGGTCGCCTCCTGGGTGCGCGAGATCTCGTTCAGGGCCTGGCGCAGCGACTTGTTCCGCGAGGCCAGTTCCGCGGTGCGCGCCGCCACGCGCTGGTCCAGCAGTTGGTTCTGGTCCAGCACCAGCCTCATCGCGCGCCCCAGGCGAACGTGGTGGCCCACCCGGCTGAGCACGACGGGGGCCGAGAAGGGCTTGGCGACGTAGTCCACCGCGCCCAGCGCCAGGCCTTTGGCCTCGTCGTCGGCACTGTTGAGCGCCGAGATGAAGATGATGGGCACCTCCTCCATCTGCGGCAGCTTGCGCAGAGCGCTGCAGACCTGGTAGCGGATCAGGGCCCGGCCGCTCAGGAAGGGGTGAACGTTGTAGTGGGGGGCCAGCAGCTCGGCCAGCAGGCGCAGGCTGTCGGGCTGGTCGTCCAGCAAGGCGATGTCGGCCTTGTCGGCAATGGTCAGGGGATTCATCCCAGCTCCTCTTCGATTTCAGGCCATGCCTGGCGCAGGTCGCGGGCCGCCCGGTCCAGGTCCATGCGGCGGATGGCGGCCAGCACGCCGCCCATCCGATCGCGTCCGATCGCGCCAAGCCTTGTCGGCAGGCGGCCGTCCAGTTCGTCGGCCATCGGCAGGGCACGTCCGTCCACCGCGTCCAGCAGGCTCTGCAGCTCGCGCGCCAGGCTCAGGAAGGCGCCATCCTCCAGCGGTGACGAGGCGGGCGGTGTTGCCGACGCCCGCGCCTGCAGCCAATGCCCGGCATCGGTCCGCGTGGCGGCCAGCGCGTCGGCCAGCGCCTGGACCTGGCCCTCCGCGGGCGGCAGGCCGGCGCGCAGCCGGGCTTCGAGGGCGCCGGCCGCCGTGCCCAGTGCCTTTGCCCCCAGTTCGCCCGCGCTGCCCTTGAGCGCGTGGGTCAGCACGAAGCCACCCTGCAGATCACCGGCGTCCAGCAATTGCCGCAGCCGCAAGGCGTCGTCGCCGTGCAGCTCGATGAACTGGCGCACCAGGTGCTGCAGTTGCAGCGACTTGCCGCCCATCACGGCCTCCAGGCGGCGCAAGTCCAGGGGCGCCATGCCCGCCGGCACGGCCGGCTCGGCATCGAACCGGCCAGGGCGGGCGCTTGCCGGCGCCCCGGATCTGGGCCCGGCTGGCTGGCCTACCATCCACATCGCCATCACCTCGAGCAGCCTGCCGGGCTCCACCGGTTTGGTCAGGTGGTCGTTCATGCCGGCCGCCAGGCAGGCTTCGCGGTCTTCGCGAAAGGCATTCGCAGTCATGGCGAGGATGGGTACCGCGGACCAGCCCGGCAGCTCGCGGATGCGCCGCGTTGCCTCCAAGCCGTCGATCCTGGGCATCTGCATGTCCATCAGGACCAGGTCGTAGAGCTTCGACGTCGCCTTTTCCACGGCCTCCACGCCGTCGACGGCCACCTCCGTTACCACGCCCATGCCATCGAGCAGTTCAGTCATCACGGTGCGGTTGACCGGGTTGTCCTCGGCCAGCAGGATGCGGCGGCCCGCCACCTGCTCGAGCAGGCCGCGGCTGCCCTCGATGCCGAGACCGGGGCCGCCGCCGCTGCCGGCGCTCTGCAGGTCGGCCAGCGCATCCACCAGCGCCGAGGCGGTCAGTGGCTTGGACAGGGTGTCGTGGCAGCCGGCCTTGCGGGCGCGGGCGGCAAGGTCTTGCCGCCCGTCGCCTGTCACCACCAGAACCTCCGGCACGGTCTTGAGCATGAGGCCCGGCAGCCGACCCAGGACCTGCCCGCCGTCGAGCCGCGGCATGTGCCAGTCCAGCAGCATCAGCGCGAATGGATCGCCCACGGCGTCGGCTTCCATCAGCGCCTGGAGCGCCTGCTCACCGTCGACGACCTCCTCCGCTCGCATCCCCAGCCGCTCGGCCAGCACGGCATGCACCTGGCGCGTGTCGGGCTCGTCGTCGACGATGAGCACGCGAAGGCCCCGTAGCCTGGGCAAGGAGGGGCGCGCCCGGGGCTGGCCGCGGCCCAGGCGCGCGGTGAACCAGAAGGTGCTGCCCACGCCCGGCGTGCTGTCCACGCCCGCCTCGCCGCCCATCATCTGGGCCAGCTGCCTCGTGATCGCCAGACCCAGACCCGTGCCGCCGTACTTGCGCGTGGTCGAGCTGTCGGCCTGCTCGAAGGCCTTGAACACGCGGCCGCATTGCTCAGCGGTCATGCCGACGCCGGTGTCGGCGACCTCCAGCCGCACCAGCAAGCCGTCGGCATCGCGTGCGACCACATGGGCGTCGATGACGATGCGGCCGCGCTCGGTGAACTTGATCGCGTTGCCGACATAGTTCAGCAGGGCCTGGGCCAGCCGAAGCGGGTCGCCGCGCAGCGGCTGGCGCAGCTCGTCGCCGATCGCGATGGCCAGCTCCAGGCCCTTTTCGCGCGCTCGCTGGCAGATGATGTTGAAGACCTTGTCGCGCACGACCTCGTCGAGCAGGAAGTCGGCCTCTTCGAGCTGCAGGCGGCCCGACTCGATGCGCGAGATGTCCAGCACGTCGTTGACCACCGTGAGCAGGTGCCTGGCCGAGGCGGCGATCTGGGTCAGGCGTTCGCCCTCCCAGCTGGTGGGCTGGACCCGGCTGCGCAGCAGGTGGGTCAGGCCGACGATGGCGCTCAGCGGCGTGCGGATCTCGTGGCTCATGTTGGCAAGGAAGGCGGTCTTCGAGCGCGTCGCTCGCTGCGCCTCCAGCGAGGTTTGGTGCAGCTGCTGGTTCAGGACCTGGGCCTCGTGCAGGCGCTGGTGCTGGCTGCGCCAGAACAAAGCCAGGAAGAGGCAGGCGGCTGCCGTGAGGGCGGCGGCGAGCGCGCCGCAGAGCATGGCCAGCCGGCGCATCGGCGCCATCATTTCGTCGGTACCGATGCGAACGGAGACGAACCACGGCAGTTGGTGGGTGCTGCGCACCGCGGCCAGCACGTTCTGGCCGCGGTAGTCCACGCCCTCGTAGAGGCCGTCGCCCTTGCGCAGGGCCTGGAAGGCCGGGGAGCGTGCGTCTTCTCCCGGAAAGGTCCGGAAGCGCCCCTCGACCAGAGGCTTGTTGATGATCGCAATGCCGTCGGCCTGGCGGCAGTACAGCACGAGGTCGCCGGTTCGTGTGGTGTTGGGCCAGCGCTCCAGGCGCGCCAGCAGTTCGATGTTGATGTCGACGGCCAGCACCAGCAGCACCGGCTCGAGGCCTTCGCTTTCCGGCACCGGTGCGGCCAACAGCAGCACGGCGCGGCCACTTGCGTCGATGTTCAGGTCGCCGAATGCCGGCATGGCCCCGGCCCGCGCCCGCTTCATCAGGGGCAGGATCGATTCGGAGGTGTAGGTCGGCCGGCCCGTGCTGACGAGCGAGCGGCCCCGTGCATCGACGACCTCGGCGCTGATGTAGTGGTGGACTTCCAGCGTGTGCTGCAGCCAGCCGTTGACCCGGTGGGTGTCGGCCCAGGCGCCCAACCTGTCGATCTGCGGCCCGACAGGGCGCAGCCTGGCGGGCGTGAGCAGCTCGCGAAACACCGTGTTGCCGGCTAGGGCACGCGCGTCATCGATCTGTTCGGAAAGCCAGACGTCGACCTCCTGGGCCTCCAGCGTGGCGATCGAGTCCAGGCGCGAGCGCTCCTTTTCGATCGTCTCGTGGGCCATGAGACCGAAGCCCACGACACCGAGCCCGGCGAAGAAGGCCAGCAGCAGCAGCACGATGGTCCAGGCCTGGCCGCTGCCCAGGCGCGACATCGCCCGGTCGAGCATGGCCAGGACGAGCGCGATCGTCTTGTTCATGTCCCAAGGCACCGACCGCGCGTGGGGCACTCAGTCACGGCGGGCGAAGAATTCGGGGAAGTAGTTGCGGATACCCGGGTAGTGGCGGTTCACCAGCTGGTCGTAGGCTCCGGTGACCCGCAGCCCGCGCAGGTAGTCGTCGAAGGCTGCGCGCAGCGCCGGTGCCGACTTCGGAAAGGCCGCCGCCAGATCCTGGTGCTCGGAGATCGGCCCGATCACCTTGATGCGGCCGGCCCAGCGTTGCAGGTCGATGACCGCGTCGGGCACGTCCAGCAGCGTGAATTCGGCCTCGCCGCGCAGCAGCGCCGGCACCATGTCGTCGAGGTTGGTGCTGCCCTTGAGGCTGCGCAGGTCGATGCCGCGATCGGTCAGGCCGTAGTTGGACGGGTCCAGGCAGGTGCGTTCCATCACCAGCAGACTGTGGCGGGCCAGCACCTTGCGCGTCTCGGCCATGCCGGCCTTGAGCGTGGACTGCGGCGAGATGGGCTTGTACGTCGACTCGGTGCGCGCCACCAGCAGCACCTGCGACGGGAAGGTCGGCGCCGAGTACAGCACCAGCTTCTGGCGCCAGGGCAGGACGGTGAAGCCGGCGGCGATCAGATCGCCCCTGACCGGGCGGCTGCCCTCGAGCGCGACTTCGCCGCCCTTGCGCACCACCTCGGCGCCCAGCAGGTCCTGGATGGCGTTGTAGAAGTCGGTGTGCACGAGCTCGTAGCGCACGCCCAGATGGGCCGCGAAACCGCGCACCAGCTCGACGTCGAAGCCCTGGTCGCCGGCCTTCACGAAGTTGGCATACGGGATGCCCAGGTGGCGCAGCACGCCGCGCGCCCTGACCTCGGCGAGGTCGGCCGCCGTGGCGCGCAGGCCCAGGGCCGCCAGCAGCAGGCCCAGGGCGAGTGCGGCAAAGCGGGCAGGGGCGAACTTCATGGCATGCTCCTCTGGAGGGTGGTGGGAAAGTCGTCCTGGAGCAGCCGGTCGATGCAATCAGCCAGTTCCAGCGGCCGGAAGGGCTTGGTGAAATAGGCATCCACCGGCAGGCCCAGCGTCTCGCCTTGCACGCCCCGGCCGCTGAGGATCAGCACCCGCGTGCCGGCATGCGCGGTGTCACGGCGCAGCCGGGCCAGGAAATCCAGGCCGTCCATGGCGCCGGGCAGCGAGATGTCCAGGATCACCAGGTCGGGCCGGTGCTTGGCCAACTGGAACAGCGCGTCTTCGGCGGTGGCCGCCTCGCTCACCTCGTAGCGGTGCAGCGTGCAGATGCGCACCAGGCGCCGGATCTCGGCCACGTCGTCGACGATCAGGATGCGCTTCACTTGTTGGTGTCCTGGAAGGATTGCGTTGGGGACTCCTCGGCGGGCAGCCACATCGCTACTTCCGTGCCCTTGCCGAAGACGCTTTCGACCTTGACCGCACCCTGGTGCAGCTCGAAGATCTCCTTGACGATGCTCATGCCCAGCCCGGTGCCGGGCAGCTTGCCGGACTTGTCGGCGCGGTAGAAGCGCTCGAAGACACGGGCCTTCTGCTCGGGCTTCATGCCGATGCCCTGGTCGCGCACGACCACGCCCACCTGGCGCGATCCCTCGATCTCGCGCTGGCACAGCTCCACCGTCACCGGCCCGCCTTCGGGTGAATACTTGTAGGCGTTGGACAGCACGTTGAGCAGCGCCTGGCGCAGCTTGCCGCTGTCGACGAGGACCGGCAGATTGCCCGCTGGCGCCTGCAAATCGGGCCTCTCGCGGCCGGCCGGCTGCTTGTAGGCGCGGATGACATCCTGGGCCAGGAGCTTGAGGTCCTGAGCCGTGCGCCTGAAGTCCTTGCCGCGCCGCGCCTCCATGCGGGCCAGGTCGAGAAGTTCGTCGAGGATGCGTGCCATGGCGCCCGACTGCTCGAAGATGATGGTCAGGAACTCCTTGCGCTCCTCTTCGCTGAGCGTCTGCGTCAGCAGCACTTCGGCGAAGCCGTAGATGCTGGCCATCGGCGTGCGCAGCTCGTGGGCGGCCGTGGACAGGAATTCGCTCTTGATCTGGTCCGCTTCCGTCTCGTACGTGACATCGCGGAAGGACAGGATGCGCGACACGGCGGCGCCATTGCCGCTGCGCTCGCCCACCAGCAGCACGCGGCGGCCGTTGGAAATGACGATGCTGCGCGTCGGCGAGCCGGCAGACACCGGTGCCAGGTGGCCATAGCGGGCACCGCCCTCGCAAAGCCGCGACAGCCACTGGCTGAAGCTCTTCTCGTCCATGCCCTCGAGCGCCTGCCCTGTGTCGCCGGTCATGTGCTGGAAGGCGGGGTTCACGTAGCTGATGTGGCCGCGGTCGTCGATGCCGACGAAGCCGTCGGGGCTGAGCGAGAAGATGGCGTTGATCTGCTCGGTGCGCTCCTCGGCCTGCTTCTGGGCCGCCAGGCGGGCCTGGAGCTCGCGCCGCAGCCGCACCAGGTGGCGCGTCATCGCCCCGGCCAGGGCCACCACCAGCAGGCTCACCACGGCCGCCTGCAGGATGAGGGCGTCGCGTGTGCGGCGATAGTTGCCCAGCACGTCGTTGATGTCCTGCCCCACCACCACGGCCAGCGGAAAGCGGGCCAGGCGCCGGTAGTTCAACGTGCGTTCGATCTGGTCGATGGGTGAGCGCGCGAAATAGTTGCCCGAGCGATGGCCCTGCTTCATCAGGCCGAAGATCGGCGACTTGCTCAGGTCTCCGCCGAAGCTCCCCTGGCCGGCGGTCTGGCGCGCGCGCGCGATGCCATCCAGGCCGATCAGCGTGGCCACGCCGTGCTCACCCAGGTTCAGGTCGGCGTAGAAGCGGGTGAAGTAGCCCGGGTCCACCGACAGCACCACCACCCCGCCGAAACTGCCGTCGGGCAGGTTGATGCGGCGGGTCAGCTGGATGCTCCATTTGCCGGTGGCGCGACCCAGCACCGGCTTGGAGACGAACAGGCCGCTGGACGCGGGATCGAGGTGGACCCGGAAGTGTTCGCGGTCCGAGAGGTCCAAGGTGCCCGTGACCGGCCGGTTGGCCAGGATGTAGAGGCCCTTCGGGTCGATGACGCCGACCTGGGGGAAGTTCTCGGCGTCGATGATGCCCTGCTCGGTGAGCTTGATCAGGTCCAGCCGGCGTCCCAGTTCCATGTAGCGGGCCTGCACGAAGCGCAGCACCTGGTCGGCGCTGTGCAGGGTGCGGTCGGCGTGCTCCTGGCTCACCCGTGCGAGGTTGGCCAGGTCGCGTTCGGTAGCCTTCAGTTCGCGGCTGCGCGCCTGGCCGATCTGGTCGACGTTGTGCCACCAGGTCACGGCCAGCAGGGCCAGCGCCACCAGCCAGATGACCACCAGGGTTCGGCGATGGTGTTGGTCCTGTCTGATGGAGAAGGTGGCGCTCATGTTCGGCTTTCGGTGGCGGGCGCTTCCAGCACCCGCGGCGCGATGGCCTGCTGCTGCATCCACGCGTGCATGGCGCCGGGCTCCATGGCCGGCCCGGTCAGGTAGCCCTGCAGCAGGTGGCAGCCAGGCCCGGCGGGCACGTGGACCAGGCCCGCTTGGCCGAGGCTCTCGGCGATGGCCCGCATGCCCATCGCGAGGCCGACACCCGCCACGCCTGTGCTCGGTGCGGGCGGCTCGCTGCCGGTGCCGGGCTTGGGTGCGAGATGGCGTTCGATCCTGATGCGGTCGGCCGGCAGATCGAGCAGGCGCCCGAGGCTGGAGTGGCCGACGCCAAAGTCGTCGATCGCGACCTTCACGCCCTGGGCGCGCACGGCCTGCAATTGCTGCAGGTGTCGGGGCTCGAGCCGGCTGCTGGCGGACTCGGCGAGCCCGAGCTCCAGCGTGGCAGGCGCCAGGCCGGTCTGCCGCAGGATGTCGCGCACGCTGTCCGCGAAACCAGGCTCCCGCAACTGCCGCGTGGAGATGGCGACTGAAAGGCTGCCGCCGCACAGGCCGGCGTCATGCCACTGGCGCATCTGCGCGCAGGCCGTGGCCAGCGCCCAGCGGCCCAGCGGGACAATCGCGCCGTTCTCTTCGGCCAGCGCGATGAAGGTCTCAGGCCCGACGGGGCCGAGTTGCGGGTGGTTCCAGCGCAGCACCGCTGCGCACTCGCGCAATCCGTGGCCGGCATCGACGTGGATGTGGGGCTGGTAGACCAGGCGCATCTCGCCGCGGTCGACGGCGCCCCATAGCTCGCTGGCCAGCGTCCGGTGCGGTACCGATTCGGCCTCGTCGCCGTGCAGGGAGCCCTGGTTTCCGCCTCGCTGCTTGCTGCGGTACATCGCGGCGTCGGCGTGGCGGATCAGGGTCTCGGCATCCTCGCCGTCCTCGGGATAGAGGGCACAGCCGATGCTGGCCCCGATGGAGTGGCCGTGGTCACCCACCACCACCGGCGTATCCAGCGCGGTCAGCAGCTTCTCGATCACGCCCTCGACTTCATCGCGCGTGTGCGACTCGGGCAGCAGCACGACGAATTCGTCGCCGCCGACGCGGGCCACCGTGTCGGTGGCGCGCACCGCCCCTTGCAGCCGTGCGCCGACCTCCTGCAGCACCAGGTCACCGGTGTCGTGGCCGAACAGGTCGTTGACCGGCTTGAAGCGGTCGAGGTCGATGAACAGCACGCTCATGCCGTCACCGCCTCGGCGTGCGGCCTTGGCGGCCTGGGACATGCGGTCCTCGAGCATGCGGCGGTTCGGCAGGCCGGTGAGCGCGTCGAAATAGGCCAGCCGCGACAGCTGCTCGATGCTGTTGTCGTTCTCCGAGATGTCGCGGATCACGGCGACGTAGTTGACGACCTGGCCGTCGATGTCCTGGATCGCCTTGACCGTCTTCCACTCCGGGTAGATGTGGCCCGTTTTGCGGCGGTTGAGGAACTCGCCGGTCCAGCTGCCCAGTGCCGTGAGCCGGGCCCAGTAGGCCTGGTAGAACTCGCTGCTGTGGCGCCCCGAGGAAAGCAGGCGGGCGGATTGACCCATCAGTTCCTCGGACCCGTACTCGCTGATGCTGCCGAAGGCCAGGTTGGCCGCGGTGACGTTCGCCTGGGCGTCGGTGATCATCACGCCGTAGGTGCTGCTGTCCATCGGCAGCACGAACTGGGGCGTCGGGGCGGCCGCGCCTTGGGGCATCGACCGCACCAGCCAGTAGACGTAGGACTGGCCGGCGCTGTGCACGGGCACCGCCAGGAGGGCGAAGGGGCGCGCAGGGCCGGCACCCTGGGGGTCCATCTGGCTGAAGCGGCACAGCACGGCGGCTTCGCTGGACACGCCCACCGCGAAGCGGTCGATCAACTGCCCCAGGCTGTCGCGCTCGTGTACCGCCACGCAGTTGCGCAGATTGTCGGTGGCGGCCACCTCCGATCCCGTGCCCTGCAGAAAGTCGCGCGCGGCGCGGTTGGCCCTCACGATGCGTCCGCTCGTGTCGGTGATCACCAGCGCCTGGCGTGAGCGGATGATCAGGTCCAGCATCTGGTCACTGCTGTTGGGCGAACGGCCCTGCTGCTGCAGCAGGGACTGGTAGCGCTGCTGCAATTTGCCGTGCTGCTCCAGCAGGTCGCCCAGATCCTGGGCGTAGCGGTAGAGCTGATCGCGGTACTCGTCCATGGTGTCGACTGCTTGCGGTAAGGACCGATCTCAGAGCAGGTTGAAGTCGGTGTTGGGCGCCGAGCGTGCGGCCGCATCACGTAACCAGGCCAGCACCTTCAAGGGGCTGAAGGGCTTGGTGAAATAGTTGTCCGCGCCGCAGGCGCGCGCCGCTTCGATATCGGCCACCTGCCCGCGCGCCGTGAGCATGGCAACCGGGATGTGCCTGAGGGCGGGATCGTTCTTGATCGCGCCCAGCACCCCCAGGCCGTCGGGTTCGCCGGGCATCATCACGTCCAGCAGCACGGCGCCGAGGCGGTGCTTGCGCAGCATCTCCAGCGCCGAGGCGCCGTCCGCGGCCTCGATCACCTCGTACTCGCGGCTCAGCGAAATGCTCAGCAGGCGGCGGATCTCGGCTTGGTCGTCGACGATGAGAATCTTGTCCATGGCGTTGCGCTTTCCGTGAGACCGGGACGCGGGACGCGTCAGAAGTTCGAGTAGCTGGTGGTGTCGCCGAAGCTGCCCTTGCCTACCAGCGAGTTCCACAAGGCCAGCAGGCCGTCGAACGGGATGGGCTTGGAGAAGACCTCGACGTCGCCGGGCAGTCCGCCGCGCGCCTCGATGGCGTCGGGCGCCATGCCGGTGACCACCGCCACCGTGGTGCCGCGAATCTCCGGCGCGTGGCGCAGCGTGTGCAGCATGTTGAAGCCGTCCATGCCGGGCATGTTCAGATCCAGCAGCAGCAGGTCGGGGCTGGAACGACCGATGCGCAGCAAGGCCAGCACCGCGTTGTTGACGCAGATGACCTGGGGCGACATCGGCCAGCGCGAGATCCGGGCCTCGTACAGGCGCAGCAGGTTGATGTCGTCGTCGACGACCATCACGGTGGGCCGGCAGGGCTCGGCATTGGGCGGCGGTGGCGCATCGGCGGTGCTGCGCCGGCGAAGCAGGCGCTCCACCGAGTCGCGCATCACGCGACGGTGGCCGCCGGCCGTCTTCCAGGCCTCCAGACGCCCGCTTTCGACCCAGAGTTGCACGGTTCCGACCGAAACGCCCAGCAGCGTTGCCGCCTCGCGGGTGGAGCAGAAGGCGCGTTCGACGGGTTGGAGATCGGTCATGGCGGCACTCCGCAGATGAGGGATGTGCCAACGATACTGTCAAAAACCGACAAAGCCGGGCAATGATTGCCAAATATTGGCAGTTACCCGGAATATTGAGGCCAGTTGGCTGACGTCTAGGCGGCGCTCTGGGAATCCTCGAACAACGGCCGATCCAGCGCGCGGCCGCGG
>CAZUKT010000094.1:0-11508 GCA_964620975.1 uncultured Rubrivivax sp.
TGCCGCGCCGCCGCCGCCGGCTGGGTTTGGCGCTGGTGGCGCTGGGGGTGCTGGCCTTGGCTGCGCAAAGCTGGGTGGAATGGCTGCTGCCCTACGACCTGGCTTCGCTGGAAGCCGTGCGCCGGCTCACCAACTCACCCGCCCTGGGGCCCACCCAGCTGGTGTGGTTGTGGGCACTGACGTGTGGCGCGCTGCTGGCGGGCCTGGCGCGTGGCGGCGCGCAGCCGGTGGCGCTGTCGCTGCTGTGTGGCCTGGCTTTGGGCTCGGCGCACGCGGCCGCCGGTGGCGCTGCGGCTTCGCTGGCCATGCTGCTGCTGGTGGGTGTGGCCAGCCTGGGCTGGCATGCGCGGCGTGAAGGCGGCCTGGGCCTGCTGCTGGGCACGGCCGTGGCGGTGGCGGGCTGGGACCGGGGTTTGTCGGACTACCCCAGCCTGTGGATCGTGAGCACCGTGCTGGCGGCCATGTTTGTGTGGATAGACCGCCAGCACATCCGTGGCAATGACCGGCGCTTGTTCAACGCGCTGGGCGAGCGCGACACGCTCATCACCAGCCTCGACCAGCGCACCGAAGAGCTCACCGCGCTGCAAGGTGCACGCACGCGCCTGTTGGCCAGCATCAGCCACGATTTGCGCCAGCCGCTGCAGGCCGTGCGCCTTTTTGCCGAAGCATTGCAGGCGCGGCCCGACGCCAACGGCGGCCACGATGGCGCCAACGCGGCCCCGGGCCACGGCAGCAGCAAGTCCCGCTGGCAAGACCTTCTGCGCCAGCAGATGCGTGCCGCCGACGACGCCGTGGCCATGCTCGACCAGTTCAGCGAAATCAGCGCCATTGAACAAGGCGCGCTGCAGTCGCACCCCGAGCTCGTGGACCTGCGCGACGTGCTTGACGGCGTGGCCGCCAGCCTGCAGGCCACGCACCCGGCCAGCCTGCTCAAGCTCAGCGTGCATGGCAGGCGCCAGTGGTTGCACACCGACCGCACCCAGCTCGCCCGCCTGGTGCAAAACCTGGCCGGCAACGCCGTGCGCTACAGCCTGGGCGCACGGCCGGGGCAGCAGGCGCGTGTGGTGCTGGCGGTGCGGCCCCACCGGGGTGCAGACGGCGCGGGCCTGGCCATCGAAGTGCTGGACAACGGGCGCGGCATCCCGGCCGACAAGCTGGAGGCCATCTTCGAGCCCTATGTGCAACTGGCGGGCGCGGCCGGCGGGGCGTCACGCGGCGGGCGCGGGTTGGGCCTGGCCATCGTGCGCGGGCTGGTGGCGCAACTGGGCTTGCAGATGCTGCCGGTGCGCTCTACCTTGGGCCGGGGCACACGCTTTCGGGTGCGCGTGCCGGCCGAGCTGTGCCGTGCTGCGCCACTGCCGGCCCCACCCGCGCCCGGCCCTGCCGTGCAGGACACGACGCGGCTGGACGGCTGGCTGCTGGCCCTGCTGGACGACGAAGCCGGCCCGCGCACCGCCATGCGTGCCGCGCTGGAAGGCGCAGGCGCCACCATCGTCGACGGCGGCTCGCTGGACGAGCTGAAAGCGCGGCTCGACGACGAACCCCGTTTCCCCGACGCGCTGGTGTTTGACCTGGACCTGGGCACTGGCAAGCCCGACGGGTTGGCCGCCGTGCTGGAACTGCGCGGCGAATGGGAACTGCAGGTGCCGGCGGTCATCGTCACCGGCCGCATTGCCGTCATGGGCACAGTGCCCATGCCCAAGCGCTGTTCATTGCTGGGCAAGCCGGTGGCACTGGCCACGCTGGTGGCCACGTTGCGGCGGGCGGCGCCCCAGGCAGGGCCGGGTTGACATGGCGCCCCAACTCAACGCAGGTATCCCACGGGATCATTGGGCACACTGTGTTTCCAGCGTTCAATGGCGTCAGCGTGCAGCCCAGGCGGGCCGCAGCCGATATCAAGGAACCTGGAGTCCCCCATGAGCAATCTTCTGCGTGGCGTTGCGGTGGCCGCACTGGCCGTGTTGCTGTGGGCCACCCAGGCGCGGGCACAGGGCGTGGCCGCTTTTGAACTGGTGACCGCCGCCGAAGCCCAGCAAGCCGCGCTGGCCGAAGCGCAGGCGCGCCCGCCGGTGCGCACGCGCCAGGTGCCGGTGCCGCGCCCCAATGCGCCTGCCATACGGGTGGTCACGCCCAGCGCACCCGACAAGGCCGTGCCGGCGCCGGTGCGCATTCAGGTGGCCTTCAAGCCGGCGCCCGGAACACGCATCGTGCCGTCGAGCTTCCGCGTCCTGTACGGCTTGCTCAAGATCGACCTCACCGAACGCCTGCGCCCGCATTCCACGGTCACTGAAGAAGGTTTCCTGGTGGAACGTGCCCAGGTGCCCGACGGCCAGCACCGCCTGATCCTGCAGGTGGCCGACGACCAAGGCAACAGCACCGAGCAAGAACTGCGCATCCGCGTGGCTGCCGTGCAATGACGGCACACGCTGCCTGCGCCAAGGATCGCCGGCCAAACCGCTGTCTTGTAATGCACCATTGCGTCCCATCCTCCCAGCACCCTGATGTGAGCCTGCCATGAACATCCGTCACCCCTTTGTGGCTGCAGCGCTGGGCGCTGTGCTGGCCTGGCCCGCGTGGGCCCAAACCACGCCGCCGGCCGCCCCGGTGCCGGACACACGCTCGATGATCGAGGCGCTCAAGCCCGCGGCCAACCGCAGCATGCGCAACCTGACCGTGCGGCAGCGGCCTGACCTGCCTGCGGCAGCTGGAGCGGCGTCCGCGGCGCCGGCGTCAGTCGCCAGCACGCCAACGGTTGCCATGGCGGCGGCTTCTGCGGTGGCTGCTGCACCGGCACAGGCGGCGGCTGCGTCGCAAGCCACGGCCAGCGTGGCCATGCCGGCGGCCGCCACCGCCACCGCTGCCACACCCGCCATGCCTGCCGCAGCCGCCACAGCGACCGCAGCACCCCCCGCCACACCTGGCGCCGCCCCCGGCCCGGCGCCCAGCCTGTCGCTGGCGATCCAGTTTGAAAGCAACTCGTCACGTGTGCGGCCCGAAAGCGGCCCGGTGCTGGGCAACCTGGTGGCGGCGTTGCAGTCGCCTGAACTCAAAGCCGTGCGCTTCGCCATTGAAGGCCACACCGACGCCGTGGGCCCCGCTGCGCGCAACCTGGCGCTGTCGCAAGAACGCGCCGACGAAGTGCGGCTCTACCTGGTGGCGCTGGGCGTGCACCCGTCGCGCCTGAAAGCGGTGGGCAAGGGCGCCAGCCAGCCCGTCAACCCGCTCGACCCGCTGTCGGCAGACAACCGCCGTGTGCGTGTGGTAACGCTGCAATGAACGCGCTGCGCCGCAAGGCCGCCCCGGCACTGGCCGCCGCGCTGCTGGTGCTGGCCGGCGCCGCGCCGGCCGAGCCGAGCCCACCCGTGCAACGCAACACCCGCCACGCGCTGATCATCGGCATTGGTGACTACGCCGACCCCGGGGTGCCGCGCTTGCGTGGTGTGGTGCACGACATGGCCAGCGCGCGCCGCATGGCGCAGGCCATGGCCGTGCCCGATGCCAACATCCTGGTGCTGCGCGACCAGGACGCCACCGCCGGCCGCATCCGCAGCGAAATTTCCGCGTTGCAGGGCCGCATGGCCAACGGTGACCGCGTGTTTGTGTACTACTCGGGCCACGGCACGCGCTGGTACGACCCGTCGCAGCAAGGCGACGGCTGCACCGAGGGCCTGCTGGCCAGTGACGGTGCCGTGCTCACCAACGCCGAACTGGGCCTACGCCTGGCGCCGCTGGCCAAGGTGGCCGACAAGATGCTGGTGTTTTACGACGCGTGTTTTTCGGGCGGCCTGGTGGCTGAACCCTTGCGCACACGGTCACTGCGCATTGGCGACGAGGCCATCACACCCAAGTTCACGCGCAGTGGCAGCCCGCAGCAGTGCGCCAAGCCCAGCAATTTCCGCACGCGCAGCCTGGCGCTGGTGATGCAGCAGCAACAAGCCCAGCCGCAAAACGTGGTGCATGTGGCCGCCAGCCGGCCCGACGAAGTCAGCTTTGACAGTTCCACCCAGGGCGGCTTTGCCACCGTGGCCTGGCGTGACTGCCTTTTGGGCCAGGCGCGTGACCTGGACGGCAGCGGCGCCATCACGGTGGACGAAGTCACCCGCTGCGCGCAGGCCAAGGTCACCAGCGCCTTGGCGGGGCAGCCCGGCATCCTGGGCCAGCAGATGACGGTGGCGGGCAACCCGGCCTTTGTGCCGGCCTGGATGGGTGCCGCCTTTGTGGCACCGGTGGGGCAACCTGACTCGGCGCCGGCTGCGCCACCGCGCGCGGCAAGCCCGGCGCAAATCCTGCAGGAACTGCACGGCCAGCGCGACGGCGAACGCCGTGTGCTGGCCACCACGCGCAAGCAGCGCCTGAAGATCGGCGTGGACACGCTTGAAATCGACGTCACACCGCAGCGCGATGGCCACCTCTACATCGTGCAGGCCGGCAGCGACGGGCAAAGCCTGTACCTGCTGTACCCCAACGAGCTGGCCACCAACAACCAGGTGCGCGCTGGCCAACGCGTGGCGCTGCCCGGCAAGAACTGGGAAGTGGTGGCGGGTGGCCCGGCAGGCACCGAGACGCTGCTGGTGATGGTGACCGACGCGCCGCGTGACCTGTCGGCCCTGGCGCAGGAAAAGACCGGGCCCTTCATGAAGACGCTGCTGGGCGGTGACGGGCGTGCGCGGCTGCAATGGATCCTGTCCAACGGCACACCGGGCAAGGACTGCGGCAAACCTGGTGCCGCCAGTTGCTCCGATGCCTTCGGCGCGTCGCTGCTGAAACTAGAGACCTACCACTGAGGGCGTGGCCGGCACGGCGCTTTGTGCTGCGGGGCAACGCCCTTGATCATGGATGGCGCCCGCACCACCGCCTGCCTTGCCGCCCGCGCCGCCGGCCATCAAGCGCCGGCCATCAAGCGCTGACCACTCAGCACTGGCAACTAAGCGCCGGCCAGCGCCACGATGCTGGCCACCGGCACCGCGCCCGCTTGCCGAGTGGTTTCGCGCCCACCCTGCAGGCGCAGCAACGTCGGGATGCTTCGGATGCCATAGCGTTGGCTCAGCATGGGGTTGTCGTCGCTGTTGACCTTGACCAGCAGCGCCCGGCCCTTCAACTGCGCCGCCGCTTGTTTGAAGGCCGGCGCCATCATCTGGCAGGGCCCACACCACGCGGCCCAGAAGTCCACGAGTATGGGCAGGTCGGTCTTGCCCACCACGGTGTCAAAGTTGGCGTCGGTCAACTCCACAGGGGCACCCGCCAGCAGAGGCTGGCCGCAGCGGCCGCACACAGGGTCGTCGTCCAGGCGGGCGGTGGGCACGCGGTTGGTGGCGCCGCAGTGGGCGCAGGCGATATGCAGGGGGTCGGTGGACATGCGTGTGCCTTTGCGATGGATCTGCCGTGCACATGGGGCTCGAGCCCACCAAAGCAAGGGTGCAGGCGCAAGTGCGGGGCCGGCGCTTGATGCGGCGCAAGCAGGCAAGGCCCTGACAGGCCTACCGTGGGTCCTGACCGGGTCCGAGGTGCCTTGGCGCGCAGAACCCCGCTCCAGGCCCTTGTGGCCCGGCGCCCCGGCCCACAGATCAAACCATCATGGCCGAAACGCTGACCCTGGCCCCCCAAGAGCGCGGCACTGCACCGTTGGCGGCGGGTGTGGCGGGCGCTGGTGCATCCGGCGCGCCCACCACGCCTTCGGCCGCTGCGCAGATGGACGCCCTTTGGCATGCCTTGCAGGCTTCACCCAGCCACCGGGCTGCCCGCCTTGGCGACGCGTTGGTGGCGCGGGGGCTGGTGGAGCCCGCGCTGCTGCAGCGTGCCCTGGCGGCACAGAAGCAGTCCAGCCCACACCGCCTGCTCGGCCGCATGCTGGCCGAAGCCGGTGTCGTCACTGAACCCGATCTGGCGTCCACCCTGGCCGATTGGCTGGGGCTGCGTGTGGTGGACCCCCGTGCCCTGGCGCCCGAGGCCGAGGCCTTGCGCGCCATGCCGCAAAGCGTGGCCGAACGCGAGGGCGTGCTGCCACTCATGCTGCGCGGCGACACCCTGGTGGTGGCCGTACCCGACCCCTGGGACCAGCGGCTGCTGGACGAGTTGCGCTTTATCTCCGAGCACAAGGTGCTGGCCGTGGGCGCGGTGCCGGGCACTCTGGCGCCCGCAGTGGCGCGCGCCTACCGCCCGGCAGCCGGTGTTGCCGGCGCTGCTGTGGTGGCCGCACCGGCGGCTACGGCCCCGGCGCGCCCCTGCACGCTGCGCGACCTGGCGGCCGACCTGGCCGCGCACGCCGGTGCCGACACGGCGGTGGACCCGGGCACCGTGTCCGAGTCCGACAACACCCTGGTGCGGCTGGTCAACCGGCTCATTGCCGACGCCATTGGGCTGCGTGCTTCAGACATCCACATTGAAACCGCCGAGCCACCGCGCCCGGTGCGTGTGCGGCTGCGTGTGGACGGTGAACTTGTGGCCCACCTGGAGGTGCCGGCGCAGTACCGCTTTGCGCTGGTGGCGCGGCTCAAGATCATGGCCGACCTGGACATTTCTGAGCACCGCAAGCCGCAAGACGGAAAGATCGACTTTGCGCGCTTTGGCGGCGCACATGTCGAACTTCGCATGGTCACCGTGCCCACCTCCCGGGGCCTGGAAGACGTGGTGCTGCGCCTCTTGAGCAGCCTCAAGCCCATGCCGCTGGAAAGCATAGGCCTGAGCGCGGGCAACCTGGCCGGGCTGCGCAGCGTCATGGCCAAAGCCTACGGCCTGATCCTTATCAGCGGCCCCACGGGCTGCGGCAAGACCACCACGCTGCACTCGGTGATGCGCGAGCTGAACACCGAAGCGCGCAAGATCTGGACCGCCGAAGACCCGGTGGAAATCACCCAGGAGGGCTTGCGCCAGGTGCAGATCAACGCCCGCATTGGTTGGACTTTTGCTGCCGCCATGCGCACGTTTTTGCGTGCCGACCCCGACGTCATCATGATCGGTGAAATGCGTGACGAAGAGACCGCGCGCATCGCGGTAGAGGCCTCACTCACCGGCCACCTGGTGATGAGCACGCTGCACACCAATTCCGCGCCCGAAAGCGTCACGCGGCTGCTGGAAATCGGCCTCGACCCGTTCATGTTTTCTGATTCGCTGCTCGCCGTGCTGGCGCAGCGCCTGGTGCGCCGGCTGTGTACGCATTGCCGCGTGGCCGATTTGCTGGACGACCCCGCGTTGCAGTCTCTGGCCCACCAGTACCTGGCCAGCAGCAACGGCATCGGCCCAGCGCCGGCCGCGCTGGTCGCGCGCTGGCGCCAGGTGCACGGCGACGCACAAGGCCGGTTGCGCCGCTACCACCGGCAGGGCTGCCCGTTGTGCGACGGCACCGGCTACAAGGGCCGCATGGGGCTGCACGAGTTGCTGCTGTCTGACGAACGTGTGCGCGAACGTGTGCGCCACCGCGCCACGGCGGCCGAATTGCAGGCCGCCGGGCTGGCCGCCGGCATGGTGACCCTGCGCCAGGACGGCATCGAAAAGGTGCTGGCTGGCTTGACCGACCTGAGCGAGGTGGTGGCCGCGGCCAACCAATGACCATGAACAGACCCGAACTTGTCAGCACCATGCCCTTGCCGCTGCCCACGGGCCTGCTGGCCCAGTTGGGCGAGGCGGTGGCCAGCGCCGCCCACCGCGTGCAAGACGGTTGGCCCAGCCCGCCGCCGGCCGCTCTGGCCGAGCTGGCGCAGCTTGAACAATTGGGCCTGCAGTTGCAAGAGGCCGTGCGCGTGCTGGCAGCGCCGCCGCAAGCCGGCGCAGAGCGTGTGGACCTGGCCGTGGCCGCGCTGCAGGCGCGTGCCGAGTGGGCCGCCGTGCTGCAGCGCCACGAAACCCCGTGGATCGGGCCCACGCAGGGCGCCGAGGTGTGGGCCAACCCGTCGCTGATCAAACAGATGCTGGACTTGGCACTCGGTCATGTGCTTGACCACGCCCTGGGGCCGGCGCCGGGATTGGGCAGCCGGTTGACGGTGGAGGTGGTGCGCGTGGTGGCGCGGCCCCTGGCGCAGCTGCGGATTACCGTGTCGCATGAAAGCGGCGCGCTGTTTGATTCGCAGCCTGGAGACGCTGCGCAGTGGCATTGGGTGCTGCTGCGGGCCCTGGCCGCGCACGCCGGGCTGGCGGTGGAGCGCCAGGTGCTGGCGCGCGGCCTGGAGCTTTTGCTCACCTGGCCGCAGGCTGACGCGGCCGGGCAGCCCAGGGCGGCGGCATAGCGGCGTACGGGCGCAGGCGCAGCAAGTTGCAAGTGGGCGGCCGTTTCAGCCGGCGTCGCCCGCCAATCGCGCCGCCAGCGCATCGCCCACAAAACGCATGAAGGCGCGCACGCGGGCGGTCTGGCGCAGGTCGGGGTGGGTCAGCATCCACACCGGCACGCTCAGTTCGGGGATCACGTCGGACACCGCCACCAGTTCGGGGTGGCGCGCCTGCATGAAGGTGGGCAACACGCCAATGCCCACGCCGGTGCGCAGCATGGCGGCGGCGGCGTTGAAGATGTCCACGCGCACCCGCACTTGTGAGCTGGCCAGGTGCGTGCGCATCCAGCGGTCATAGACACGCTGGGTGCCGTCGCGTTCAAAGGCCACCCACGGCGCGTCGCGCAGCAGGGCGGCCATCGGCGTCAGCACCTGGGGTAGCCCCGGTGCGCCGCGCAGGGCGTAGACGCGGCAATGTGTCAAACCCAGTTGGCGCCCCAACAGGTGCTCGGCCACGTTGGCCGACAGGCGCAGCGCCACGTCGGCTTGGAGTTGGCCCCCGCCGGGCGCAGCGTCGGGCTGGCGGCGCGCCAAGTCCACCAGGGTGGCGTTTTCCATCACCTCAACCTCAATGCCCGGGTAGGCGGCGGCAAAGTCCGCCAGTGGCTGCGGCAGCAAGTGCTCCATGACCACAAACGCCGTGGCCAGGCGCAGCGGGCCGGTAAGTTCGCGGTTGCGGCCGAGCACGCCGCGCTCTATCTCGTCGGCTTGGTCGGCCATGCGCATGGCTTGCGCCAAGACAATGGCGCCGGCCTCTGTAGGTTTGTACCCACTCCGCGAACGGTCAAACAAACGTGCACCCAGGCTGGCTTCCAGTGCGTCCAACCGGCGCTGCACCGTGGTGGCGTTGACGCCCAGCCGCCGCGCTGCTGCCGCCACCGAACCCAGTTGCCCCACCGCCAGCGCGTGGCGCAAGTCACTCCAGTCCAAACGTGTCATGGTCTCTCTTCGATGGCTGCAAATTTGCAGACTCTAGATGCGATGAACGGCATTGTCTGCACAAGCGCCGCTATCTACAGTCGGCACACCGGGTTTACCTGATCCCAATTCCACTCGCACGCCATGGACACCCACCGCCCCACCCCGCCGCCGCCCCTGCGCTTGCTGGAGCGGCGCGCGCGTGCCGAGCAGCGCCCCCCGGCGCCTGCACCGCAGGCCTGGTGGCAACGTTGGCTGGCAGGCGCCGCTTTCGGGCCACGCTAACTTCTGCATCGGGCGCTCTGGCGGCCGGCGCCTGTGCCAGCCCGCCCGCCCACGCTGACGGTGCCGACCTGGCGGGGAATAATGGGTACCCGCTGCACGTATCCCCCCTGTGGACGCCCCGCCTGCCTTCCGCCGCCAATTGCTGGACGCCATACCTCGCGTGCGGCGCTATGCCCGTTCATTGGTCTTTGACTCGGCCGCCGCCGATGACCTGACGCAGCAAACGCTGGAGCGTGCGCTGTCGCACTGGCGGCAGTTCGACCCGCAGCGTGAAATGGGCGTGTGGCTGCTGTCCATCGCCCACAACGCCCACATGGACACCCTGCGGCGCGAGTCGCGCATGACCGTCACCGACCCGACAGAACTGCAGCGTGTGCAAGACGCCGCTGGCGGTGACCTGGGCCATGACGTGGGCCTGCGCATGGACTTGCAGGCCGCGCTGGCCCAGTTGCCCATGGAGCAGCGTGAGCCCCTGCTGCTGGTTTGCGTGGAGCAACTCAGCTACGCCGAAGTGGCCGAGGTGATGCACATCCCCATAGGCACCGTGATGTCCCGTGTGTGCCGGGGCCGCGCGGTGTTGCGCAAGTTTCTTGACGGCGCGGCGCGGCCGGCAAGTCCGGCCCAAGCCGCTTCACCGGCCCCATCCCCAGCGCTGAGGCGGGTGGTATGAACAAGTCTGCAATGCCCATTTCCGACGAACAACTCAGCGCCTGGCTTGACGGCGAGCTTGACGCCGCCGCCAGTGCCGAGGTGCAGGCCGTGCTGGCCCACGACGCCGAAGCGGCGCAGCGTGCGCGCCAGTGGGCTGCCGACCGCGACGCGCTGCGCGAGCACTTTGCGCCTGTCATGCAAGAGCCCGTGCCCCTGCCGCTGCGTGCGGCCGCCTGGCAGCGCGTGGGCTGGCCACGCTGGGCGCAGGCGGCCATGGCCGCCGGGCTGTTGGTCACCGGGGCCTTGGCCGGTGGCGGCAGCATGTGGCAGTGGCAGCAGCGGCAAATGGCCCAGTTGCAGGTGCGTGTGGCGGCGGGCACGGCGCAGGGCTGGGTGCAGCGCGCTGTGTTGGCGCACAGTGTTTACGTGCCCGAGCCGCGCCACGCGGTAGAGGTCAAGGCGCAAGAAGAACACCTGGCGCGCTGGCTGACGCGGCGCATCGAGGTGCCGGTCAAGCTGTTTGACCTGCAAGCCCAGGGCTTTGCGCTGGTGGGGGGCCGACTGCTGCCCGACGGCCCCGGCAAGAGCGCGCAGCTGATGTACGAAGACACGCAAAAGCGCCGCGTCACCATCTACCTGCGCAAGCCCGAAAAGGCCGACGACGTGGCCTTCCGCTACGAGCAGCAAGGCGGGCTGGGCATGTTCTATTGGGTGGGTGACGGCTGCGGTTATGCCCTGGTGGGCGCGCTGCCGCGCGAAACGCTGCTGGCGCTGGCGCAGGCGGTGTATCAGCAGCACCCCGATGCGCAGGCCCCGGCATCTCCGCCCGCACCTGGACCCGCACCTTTACCAGCACCGGCGGCAAAGCCGGGCTGAGCGCGAGCCCATCGCCCGCCGCAGGGTCGGCGGCCAGGGCTGATCCACGCGCTCACTCCGCGCGGCTGAACAACGAGAACGACGTGCCCACGAAGACACCGAACGACCAGGTGTTCTTGGTGGTGCCGGTGATGGCGGCCTTGCCCTTGGACGTCCAGTCGGCGCGGATGCCGGCGTTGAAGGGGCGCTTGTCGTCGTCGGCATCGCGCACCAGGTACAGCGGCAGGCCCACTTCGGTGACTCTGCTGCGCGTGTTGTAGCTCAGGGTCGGCGACACAGCGAAGGCGTCGGTCTGGTAGCGGTACTGGTAGCGCAGCAAGCCGGCATTCCGGGCTTTGGGGGCACCAAATTTGCCGGTGATGCAGTCCACGAAGCCGGCGTCACCCGTGGTGTCAACCGGGCACCTGTTCTTGCTAGGGCCGTCCTCGAATGTGTGCTGCCATGACATACGCAGCACGTGGGCGTTGTTTGTGCTCGGGTCGTGCAGCACCACGGCGCCCGACAAATCCCAGGGCGAGAC
>CAZUKT010000095.1:0-11468 GCA_964620975.1 uncultured Rubrivivax sp.
GGCGCCGGCAGCATCACCGCCAACTACGACGGCGCCAACAAACACCGCACCGTGATCGGCAATGACGTGCATGTGGGCAGCAACTGCGTGCTGGTGGCCCCGGTGACGCTGGGCGACGGCGCCACCATCGGCGGCGGCTCCACCATTGCCAAGCCGGCACCGGCCGGTGAACTGACGGTGGCACGCGCCAAACAAGTCACCATGCCCGGTTGGGTGCGGCCCAAGAAGGCGGCCAAGAAGCCTTGATGCCCCCTGCCGCCGGCAGGCGGCAGCAACGCTCAAGCTGCGGCTGCGCAGCGCGGCGCGGCGCCAGGCTCAGCGCTTGCGTGGCCGCTTGCCCTCGGCCTTGGTGGCGAGTGTCTCGTAGAGCGCCACAAACTCCAGCGTCAGCTTGTGGCGCGCGTCCAGGTGAATCATGGGCCGCGCCAGTTCATGCGATTCCTTCACCTTGACGGTGGCGCTGAGATACGGCTGCAGCACCGGCAGGCCTTCGTCCACCAGTTCTTGCACCGTGCGCTGCGGCAGGCTGGCGCGGGGCTGGAACTGGTTGATGACGATGCCTTCCACCGCCAGGTCGGCGTTGTGGTCGGCCTGGATCTCGGTCACGCTTTCCATCAGGCCGTAGAGCGCCCGGCGCGAGAAATCGTCGCAGTCAAACGGGATCAGGCAGCGCTCGGCGGCGATCAGCGCCGAGCGTGTGTAGAAGTTCAGCGCTGGGGGGGTGTCGATCCAGATCTGGTCATAGCTGGCGGACAGTTCCACCAGCGCGTCGCGCAGCTTGTAGATCTTGTAGCGGCTTTCCAGCTTGCTGTGCAGTTCGTCCAGCGCCGGGCTGGCGCGCATGAGGTGCAGGCCCTCCCAGGGCGTGGCCACGATGAAGTCGGCCATGTTCGGGGCGCGCATGCTGAACTTGAGCGTGGACTCGAAGAACTCGGCAGAGCCCGGCGCCTCTTCGTCAGCGCCAGCACCCAGCAGGTAGCGGCTTGAATTGCCTTGTGCGTCCAGATCCACAAGCAGTGTGCGCTGGCCCTGCTGCGCCGCAATGGCGGCCAGGTTGCAGGTGATGGTGGACTTGCCGACCCCACCCTTCTGGTTGAAAACGACGCGTCGCATGGTTCGCCCGAGGTGCTGTAAAGCACCGATTGTGCATCGCAGCAAATGCCGCCAAGTCAGCCAGTGATGCGTGCGCGCAACCAGGCCTCGAACACGGGTGCCGGCATGGGTTCGCCGGCCAGAAAACCCTGCTGCGCCTCGCAGCCCTGGGCCCGCAACCAGTCGCATTGGGCAACGGTTTCAACGCCTTCGGCCACCACTTGCAGCTTCAGGCTGCGGCCCATCTGCACGATGGCGCGTGCAATGGCCGCCGCACCCACGCTGTGCGGCAGGTCCTTCACAAAGGACCGGTCGATCTTGAGCCGGTCCAGCGGCAGGTCTTTCAAGCGGCCCAGCGACGTGTAGCCGGTGCCGAAATCGTCCACCGCGATGCCCACGCCCAGCGCCTTCAAGCGCGCCAGCGCGGTTTGCACGGCGCCCAGGTCGTCCATCAACATGCGCTCGGTGAGCTCCAGTTCCAGCATGGGGCCACTGGCGCCCGCGTCGGCCAGCGCGCGCTCTATGTCTTGCACAAACCCCGCCGACTGAAACTGCAGTGTCGACAGATTCACCGCCACCGGCACGCGCGCCAGCCCCAGGCCATGCCAGCGCACCACGGCGGCCAGTGCGTGCCTGAGCACCCATTGGCCAATGGGCAGGATCAGCCGGCGCGATTCGGCCAGCGGGATAAATTCATCCGGTCCCACGAGCCCCCGTTCGGGATGGGCCCAGCGCACCAACGCCTCCATGCCCAGCAGCGCGCCGTCGTGCAGCGCCAGCTGGGGCTGAAAGTGCAGCACAAATTCCCCGTCGCGCACGGCCTGGGCCAAGCGGCTTTCCATGGCCAGATCGGCCATCACGGCGGCGGCCATCGCCGGCTCAAAGATGCGGCAGCGTGCGCGCCCGCTGCCTTTGGCCTGGTACATGGCGATGTCGGCGTGCTTGACCAGCTCGGCCGGCGTGGCGCCATGCTGGGGAAACAGCGCCACGCCGATCGACGGCGTCACCGAGAGCGCTGCGCCCTGCACCAGCAGCGGCGCGCCAATGGCCGCCAGCAGCTTGTCGCCCACTTGCAGCACGCTGGCCTCGGTGGGCTCGCCGGCCAGCAGCAGCACAAATTCGTCACCGCCAAACCGCGCCACCACGTCGGCTTCGCGCACCGCGCCGATGATGCGTTCGGCCACCGTCTGCAGCAGCACGTCACCCACCGGGTGGCCCAGCGAGTCGTTGACGCGCTTGAAGTGGTCCAGGTCAATGAACAGCAGCGCCAGCCCTTGGCCGCCTGCCGCCGCCTGCGCCAACAAGGCCATGGCGCGTTCGCTGCATGCCGTGCGGTTGTGGTCGCCTGTGCCCGGGGCGGCGTGCGCGTTGTGGTGGAGGCGCGGCTGCGCTTCCAGCCCGACACGGATGTCGCGCACGATGGTCATGCGCAGCGGTTCGCCCTGGTAGTGCATGGTGCGCACTATGAATTCCACCGGGATGCGTGTGCCGTCACGGTGCAGCACGGCGCTGTCGTAGCTGATCTCGGGCCCGGCGGCAATCACTGCGGCCACGTTGGCACGCTGGTCGGGTGCCACAAAGTCAAGCGTGGGCCGGCCCAGCATTTGCGGCAGCGTGTAGCCCAGCAGGGCCAGCAGCGGCGGGTTGACGTCGGTGGTGATGCCGCCCTTGTGAAAGGCAATGCCCTCGGCACTGGCGTGCATGAACTTGGCCAGGCGGTCTTCACTTTCGCGCAGCGCGGCTTCGGCACGGCGGTGGCGCGTGATGTCGCTGATGAGCACAAAAGCACCGCTGGCGTTGGGTTCGGGCTGGCGGATGTGCGGCAGCAAGTGCACCTCGACATGCCGGGTCTGGCCGTCGGCACCGGTCAGCTGGCGTTCATAGGTGGCCGGCACGCCGTCCAGCACGACACGGTCCACCTGGGGCTGGATGAAGCGCGCGGCCTCCTCGCCAATGACCTGCACCACGGTCAGGCCCAGGATCGATGCTTCGGTATGGCCGAACAACTGCGCGTAACCCTGGTTGGCGTAGCTGCAGGTGTTGCTGGGGTGCTCGAAGTAGGCCATGGCCACGGGCACGTTGTTGCACAGCAGCCGGTACTGGCCGATCTGGTCCAGCAAGGCCTGGTGGGCAGTGCCAGGCAGGCCAGGCGGGATGGGCAGGATGGGAATGTTCATGGCAAGGCAGCGGTCAAGCGCCGGCCTGCTCAGCCACCCCGGCCGCCAGGCACAAGTCTTCCCACGCACGGGCCTTGTCGGGCAGATTGCGCAGCAAGTAGGCGGGGTGGTAAGTCACCACCAGCGGCACGCCGTGGTAACGGTGCACGCGGCCCCGCAGGCGGCCCACGGGTTCATTGCTGCGCAGCAGCGCCTGCACCGCAAAGCGGCCCATGGCCAGGATCATTCGCGGCTGCACCAGTTCAATCTGGCGCTGCAAGAAGTGTTCGCACTGCGCCATTTCTTCAGGCGCCGGGTTGCGGTTGTGCGGTGGCCGGCACTTCAGTGTGTTGGCAATGAAGACACGCTGCTGCGGCGGCAGTTCGCCGTCTTCTGCGCGGCTGAGTTGCAGCGCGGCCAGCATGCGGTCAAGCAACTGGCCGGCGGGGCCCACAAAGGGCAGGCCACTGGCGTCTTCTTGTTCGCCCGGGGCTTCACCCACCACCATCCAGTGGGCTTGCGGGTGGCCGGTGCCAAAGACGGTTTGTGTGCGGCTCTGGCACAGGCCACAGGCACGGCAGCCGGCCACGGCCTCGCGCAGGGCCGGCCAGTCCAGGCCCGCGCTGACGGGGCGCGAAGCGGACTCTTGCCGTGGTGGTTCGGCCACCCTGGCCACCTGGCGGGCGGCAGGCGCCGCGTACGGCGCTGCAGGCACCGGGGCGCGCTCGGCTGTGCGCTGGACCAACGGTGTTGCGGCCAGCACCTGCTGCACAGACGCGGCGCTCTTGGCCACGGCGGGCGCCAAGGTCGCATCCGAGGTTGCCCGCTCGGCCCGCTCGGCCCGCTCGGCATGCGGCAGGGGCATGCTGGCTGCGGGTGCCCACACGCGCAAGCCCATGGCGCGCAGCAGGGTCTGCTGGCGCTCAGTCCAGCCCATGTAGGCCCCAAGCCGCAAGGGCCGGCACGGCCACATCCGTGCCGTTTGTGGCAACAGCACCGCCGGCCAGATCCAGGCGCATCACCACCGCGTCTTCACGCCCGCCCACCGCAGGGTAGTAACCCCTGCGCAAGCCAACCTCGGCAAGGCCCCGACGGCGGTACAGCGCCCGTGCGCGGACGTTGCTGTGGCGCACTTCCAGCCATAGCGTGGACAGGTGCTCTGCCCGCGCATGGGCCTGCACGGCGTCGAGCAAGGCGTGGCCATGGCCTTGGCGCTGCCAGGCAGGCGCCACGGTGATGTTGAGCAGATGCAGTTCATCCACACCCGGCATGGCCACAAAGTAGCCCACCATGCCCGTGGCGGTGCTGGCCAACACCTGCGCCACATAGCCGGCGGCGATGGAATCGATGAAGTTGCCGCGGCTCCAAGGGTGGCTGTAGGCGCTGGCCTCGACGGCCAGCACGGCAGGCAGGTCCTCCAGGGCCATGCGGTGGCGGCGCAGGTGGGGCACCGGTTGCGGGACCGCGTTCATGACAGGGACGGCTCCCGTGGGGGGGCTGCTGCTGGCGTGGCTGCAGAGGCCGCGGCAGAAACGGACGCCGACGCTTGGGCCTTGGCCAACTTGGCGGCGTCGCGCTCTTGCGTGGTCAACGCCACCTTGTCGCGCAGGTACAGCGGCAAGGCCTGGTCGGCCGCCATGCCGGGGCCGGCCAACGCAGCGGCCACGGCCAGGCGCAACAGGGCGGCGGCGCGGTCGGCTTCTTGCGCCACGCGGGGCGCGGTTGGCAGCACCAGCCGGTCACCAAAAGCCAGCAAGGCCGAGCCCGCCAGCAGTTGCACGGGCAGGCCCTGCCAAGCCTCGGCCAGCGCTGGCAGGGTGTACAGCGCCGGCGCCTGCTGCACCTGCCAGCAGCCGCCCTGCCAGCGGTAGCGTGCTGCGTAGGCCTCGTCCATGCGGGCGTCCATGGCCACCGCCACGTCAAGCGTGGCAGCGTCGGGCGCGGCCTGCAGGCGCGCGTCTTCGGCCACGATGAGCAGGCTGTCGATGGGCAGCACGGGCAGGTTCAGGCCGTAGGCCAGGCCCTGCGCCACCGCGCAAGCCGTGCGCAGGCCGGTAAAAGCGCCGGGCCCACAACCAAAGGCCACGGCTTGCAGGTCGGCATAGGCCAGGCCCGCTTGTGCCAGCAAGGCCTGCACCTGCGGCAGCAGCGTGGCCGAGGCGGCCGCACCGCCTGGGGCGTTGCAGGTGTGGCGGCCTGCCGTGCCTGCCACACCGGCAGCCACAGCCGCGGCCACACCCACGGACAGGCGCTCGGTGGACGTGTCAAACGCCAGCACACAAACGGCCGGTTGCAGAGCGGTTGGCAGGGGCATGCAACGAGTTTAGCCGTGCGATCATCAGCCCCATGACTCGGGTTTGTTTCACCAAGACCGGCATCGCCGCAGCCCTGGTGGCGGGCTCGTTGGCCCTGGCCCCACACCCCACGCAGGCCGCGCGGCGCATGCCAACTGGGGCGCTGCAGGCGGCGCAGCGCCTGCCGCCCGAGGCGCTGCAAGCACTGCAGCGCGCTGGTGTGCCGGCCGACGCCATGTCGGTGGTGGTGCACGACGCCACCTCGGGCCGGCGCTTGCTCGAATGGCAGGAACACCGCGCGGTCAACCCCGCGTCACTCACCAAGCTGCTCACCACCATGGCCGCGCTGGAGCGGCTGGGCCCGGCCTGGCGCTGGGCCACGCCGGTGTGGGTCAACGGCGCCATCAAAGACGGCGTGCTTGAAGGCTCGGTCTTCATCAAGGGCAGCGGCGACCCCCAGTTGGTGCTGGAACGTGTGTGGCTGCTGCTGCGGCGACTGCAGCAACTGGGTGTGCGCAGCATTCGGGGCGATGTGGTGCTGGACAACAGCGCCTTTGCCGTGCCCGACACCCCACCGGGTGACTTTGACGGCGAGCCGCTGCGGCCCTACAACGTGCGCCCTGCGGCGCTGCTGTTCAACTACCGGTCTACCACCTACACCTTTGCGCCGGACACCACCGCCGGGGTGGCGCGTGTGTCTGCCGACCCCGCGCTGGCTGGCGCCTTCATCGACGCCACGGTGCCGCTGAGTGCCGGCCCCTGCGCCGACTGGCGTGGCGCGCTCAAGGCCAACTTCGAGCCCGGCGCCACGCGTTTTGCAGGCAGCTATGCCGCTGGCTGTGGCGAGTTGGCCTGGCCCGTGGCCGACCCCGCGCCCGCCACCTACGAATCGCGTCTGTTTGAATCCCTGTGGCGTGACATGGGCGGCTTGTTGCACGGCAGCGTGCGCGACGGCCTGGCGCCGGTGGACCAGAAGCCGACCTTTGAACTGCGCTCGCCCGCCCTGGCCGAAGTGGTGCGTGACATCAACAAGTTCAGCAACAACCTGATGGCGCAGCAGCTCTTTCTGACCCTGGCGCTGCAGGCCAACCCAGGCATGCCCGCCACCCCCGAATCGGCCCGCGACACGCTGGCGCGCTGGCTGGCCGAACGCACGGGCGACTTGGGCGCCGAGGCCATCATCGACAACGGCTCGGGCTTGTCGCGCCAGACGCGCATCACGGCGCAGCGCATGGCGCGGCTGCTGATGCAGGCTTTTGACAGCCCGGTGATGAGCGAGCTGATGTCGTCATTGCCCATTTCTGGCCTGGACGGCACCCTGCGCCGGTCTCGCGCCACACCGGGCCGCGCGCACCTGAAAACCGGCTCGCTGCGCGACGTGGCCGCCGTGGCCGGCTACGTGCTTACCCACAACGGCCGCCGCCTGGTGGTGGTGGCCATCATCAACCACGCCCACGCCCAGGCCGCTCGCCCGGCGCTGGACGCCCTGGTGCAATGGACATTGCGTGACACGCCACTGCGTTGAAGCCGCCGCGTGCGGCATGGCCACGCCAACCCTGAACCCGAACCCGAGCCCCCACCCATGACATTGCAAGACACCATTGGCTTTGCGGCTGCCGCACTGACCACGGGCTCGTTTGTGCCACAAGCCCTGCTGACACTGCGCACGCGTGACGTGAGCGGCATATCACTGGGCATGTACGGCAGTTTCACGGCCGGCGTGGCCTTGTGGCTGGCCTATGGCGTGGCGCTGGGTGAATGGCCCATCGTGGCGGCCAATGCCGTGACGCTGGCACTGGCCGGCACCATCCTCACCACCAAGATCGTGGTGGACAGGAAGAACCGCCGCAGCTGACTGCGGCACCGCCAACGGCGCGAACCGCGGGTGGCCTAGAACGGGTTGCGGCGCGCGCGGTCGATGGCCATGCCGCTGAGCAAGGCATGCCCGCCCGGGGCCAGGCGCGTGGCGTCGGCCCACAGGTACTGGGTGGCGGTGGCGCCCGTCACCAGCGTGGCCGTGGTGCAGTTGGGCAATGCCACCAGGCAAACGGCCGACGACACATCCACCAGACCAAAGCTGCCGGGTGAAAGCTGCGCGGCCTGGGTGCGCAAGTCAGCTTGCACCAGGCCCACGTAGCGGCCGTCCAGCAGCACGCTGATGCCCAATTCGTCATTGAAGGCGGCAGTCAGGCGCGAAATGAGCGCCGCGCGGTCGGTGTCGGTGTTGGCCGTTTTCTCGGCGCGTGCGTAAGGTGTCATGCCCATGTCGGGCAGGTTGGACACCACCACCTTGGCGCCCAGGTTGACGAGCCGGTTGACCACCGCCGCCATGCGCCGGCCCCGCGCCTGCGCGTCGGCGATCAGGCTCACTTCGGGCCGCAACGGGTACAGCGAATACAGGTGCAGCACGTCGTTCATGCCGCCCATCACCAGGGCCAGGTCCGTATCCGTGAAGCCGCCGGCCGCCACCTGCGCCTCAACCTGCGACGCCACGTCGTCCACCAGCGCGCCGGGCACGGCAAAGGTGCGCGCCTGGGGCTCGTTGACGCTGGTGGGGTTGCATTCGGCAAACACAAAACCGTAGATCTGCGCCACCGACTGCACCCAGATCGGGCTGGCGGCACAGTCCACCGCGCCGGCCGTGTCCACACCATTGACGCTGTAGTTGCGTCCATTGGGCGTCAGCACGCTGGCGTCGTCGCCAAACACAATGACCCGCTTGGGCACAAACGACTCGTATTGCGATGTACCACCGCCACACGCCACCACCACCACGGCCAATGCCACGGCGCCTAGCGCCCCGGCAATGGCCCGCTGCCAACGCACAGCGGCCTTGCTGCTGAAGATCATCTCTACTCCGAAAACTGCGCTCTTGCGGTGCGGCTTGCCCGCCACGCCTGAAACGTCAGGCGGCGGCACGCTGCAAGCGATCCCGCACACCGTCCCATTCGGGGCCGGGTGGTGGGGTCTCGACCCAGATGGCCGACACGCCCGCCGCGTCCAGCTCACGCAACACCGCAAACAACTCATGCGCCACAGCGGCTGCATCGTCTGGCATGGCCTTGTGAACCCAACCGCGCCCGACCACAGATGCAGCACCGGGCACGACGCGGGAATATACCCCGACGCCCGCCGCGCCCTCGGTGGCCCCAAGCGCAGCAGCCTGCAGGTGCTGCTGCAGCACACCGGACTCCATCAACACCACGCTGGCCACCGGTGCGTAGTGCGAGGCCAGTGTGCCCGACGCACGTGGCGACATGGCGTCAGCCGCCGCCAGCGGGTGGCCCAGCACCTGCTCAATCTGCGCACGGCCCAGTTGCCCTGGCCGCAGCAGTGCGGCCTGTTCACGCGTGCAGTCCACGATGGCCGATTCAATGCCCACCGCACAAGCGCCGCCGTCCAGCACGCACAAGTCCGGGCCCAGTTCCTGTGCCACATGCAGGGCCGTGGTGGGGCTGACGCGGCCAAAGCGGTTGGCGCTGGGCGCGGCCACGCCGGGCACACCCAGCGCCGCAGCAGCGCGCAGCAGCGCCAGTGCCACCGGATGCGCCGGCATGCGCAGCCCAATGCTGTCTTGCCCCCCCGCAGCCGCTGCGCCACACCCTGGGCGGCGCGGCACGATCACCGTCAACGGCCCAGGCCAGAAGGCCGCCATCAAGCGCTGCGCGGCGCTGCTGAGCGAGCCGGCAAAGGCCAACGCGCTGGCCATGTCGGCCACATGCACGATGAGCGGGTGGTCGGCCGGGCGGCCCTTGGCGGCAAAGATGCGGGCCACGGCAGCGTCGTCGTCTGCCCGCGCGCCCAGGCCGTAGACCGTCTCGGTGGGAAACGCCACCAGGTCACCACCCGCCAGCAAGGCTGCCGCGGCCACCACGGCGGCGGGATCGTCACCCTTGGCGATGCTCATTGGCGAACACCTTGATCAAGCCAAAGTGGCTGTGCCACCTGGCCTGGCCCGTTGGGGCCGAAGTGTTGAATGCACGGACATGGGCCGTTCAGAAAGCGGGCAGGCCAAGGATGGACGCCGCCTGCAAGGCCACGGCGCGTGCCTGTGCTGCAGTGGCCGCGGTGACCGTGAGGTGCCCCATCTTGCGGCCGCGCCGGGGTTCTGCCTTGCCGTACAGGTGCAGCCGCACCCCGGACAGGGCCAGCACGGACGCCCAATCGGGCGTGCGCGCGGCCAAGCCGGCAGCAGGCCACCACAAGTCACCCAGCAGGTTCAGCATCACGGCCGGTGAATGCAGGCGTGGCGCCACCAACGGCAAGCCGGCCAGCGTGCGCACCTGCAGGTCAAACTGCGACAGGTCACAGGCGTCAATGCTGTAGTGGCCCGAGTTGTGGGGCCGAGGTGCCATTTCATTGGCCACCAATGCACCGTCGGCCAGAACAAAAAATTCGACGCAGAGCACACCCACGTACTGCAGTGTTTGCGCCAGGCGGCCGGCCAGGGCCACGGCTTGATCAGAGGTGCTCGCGCTGACGTCAGGCGCTGGCACTTGCGTAACCGCCAGGATGCCGCTGCGGTGCAGGTTTTGCTGCGGCGGCAGGTGCACCCATTGGCCGTCTCGCCCACGCGCCACGATGACGCTGATTTCTTGCGCCAAGGGCAGGCGCTTTTCCAGCACGCACGGCACACCACCCAATGCGGCCCAGGCCGCAGGCAGATCAAGCCCATGGGCCACCGGCATCTGGCCCTTGCCGTCATAGCCCATGCTGGCGGTCTTCAGGATGCCCGGCAGCAAGCCGTCCAGGCCCGCTTGTGCAGCATCGGCCGCTGAAGCCAGCACGGCATAGGGCGCACATGGCACGCCAGCCTGGACAAAACACTGCTTTTCCAGCGCGCGGTGCTGGCACACCTGCACGGCGTCCGCCGGCGGCGACACCGGCAAAGTGCTGGCCAGGCGGCGCAACGACGCGGCGGGCACGTTTTCAAACTCGGTGGTCACGGCCAAGCAGGTGGTGGCCAATTGCGCCAGCGCGTCGGCGTCACCGTAAGGCGCGCACAGGTGCTCGTCGGCGGCCGCGCCTGCCGGGCTGGCCAGGTCGGGCTCCAGCACCACCACGCGGTAGCCGTGCACCTGTGCCGCGTGCACAAACATGCGGCCCAGTTGGCCACCGCCGAGCACGCCCAGAACGGGGCCTGCATCGGCCAAGGGCTGGAGCG
Organism: uncultured Rubrivivax sp.; assembly: GCA_964620975.1. Taxonomy (GTDB): domain Bacteria; phylum Pseudomonadota; class Gammaproteobacteria; order Burkholderiales; family Burkholderiaceae_C; genus Rubrivivax. Next base: position 10,707 of record CAZUKT010000095.1, read on the forward strand.
TCACTTCAAGTCCTGGGTCATGGCACGGGCCGCAGCGGTCTGCCGCGCACGGAAGTCGTCCAGTGCCTGCCGCAAGCGGTCGTCATGCGCAGCCAGCATGGCCACGGCAAAGAGCGCCGCGTTGCCCGCTCCCGCCGGCCCGATGGCAAAGGTGGCCACCGGCACGCCCTTGGGCATTTGCACGATGGAGTAAAGCGAATCGATGCCGCTCAAGTGTTTGCTGGCCACTGGCACACCCAACACCGGCACGGTGGTCTTGGCGGCCAGCATGCCCGGCAAATGCGCAGCCCCCCCCGCCCCGGCGATGATGGCCCGCAACCCCCGCGCCGAGGCCTGTTCGGCAAACGCGAACATGTCGTCCGGCATGCGATGCGCAGAGACCACCCGCTTGTCGTAGCCAACACTAAATTCATCAAGGATGTCAGCCGCGTGGCGGAGCGTGTCCCAGTCGCTGGAGGAGCCCATGAGGAGGGCGATTTGAGGGTTCATGTCAGCACACTTTGATTGCTACAACAAGCCGAGTCCGGTTGTCAAACTGGCGCCAAGGCGCAGTTCGCTCTAACCGGCAATGCAATTCGGATCGGCAAACTTTTCGATTCGTGCTTTCAACTCATCAATGATCATTTCGTGTTGCCTTAGTCCTTCTTTGGCCAAGGCTAGAAGCCGCTCTGCGTCCTCCTCGCCGCCCAAGTGACGACTAGCCTGCGCCATAGACCAGTAGACGAGAGCCGCATCATCGGGCCAGAGGCTAGCAATTAGGGG
>CAZUKT010000096.1:0-2151 GCA_964620975.1 uncultured Rubrivivax sp.
TCTGGGCCGGGGCGTCGGGGAACCAGAAGAAGGCGAGGGAGTCGCCGTTGCCGATGTCGAAAAAGAAGTGCTGGCCCGACTTCATGGGCAGCTCGATGGTCTTGACCAGGGGCATGCCCAGGCGCGACACCTGCACCCAGGCGCCGCCGGGTTTTTCGGCCGTCTGGTGGCCCGACGGCGGGCTCGGGTTGAGCAGGCGTGACTGGCGCAGGCTGGCCGACGTCCAGCCCCCCACCACGTCGTCGCCTGCGGTCAGGCAGCTCTTGTGCATTTCAAGCGCCAGCGTGGTGACGTTCTTGTCGCCAATTGTGTTGGGCACGGCGTTGATCAGCGCCGGGTCGGTGATGACGGACACCGGTGCGTTGACCAGGTCAAAGATGGTGCCCAGGTTGACGGCAAACGGATCCTGCCGCTGGCCCACAAACAGCTTGGCGGGCATGGCGCAACCGGGGATGTTGACGTTGTAGACGTGCTTGGCGGCGTAGCCCGGGTAGTCGGGGATGGTCTTGATGCCGATGTTGTCCACCGGCTTGTCAAAGGTGCTGCTGCCGCCGGCAGCGTTGGTCACCATGGACGTCGTGCCCGTGCGGCGGTCGCCACGCACCAGGGTCACGCTGTAGGTTTCGGCCAGGTTGAGGTTGCCGTCCTTGACGTTGGCCACCGCGCCGAACTGGATCAACGGAATGGCCACGTTCTTGCCGCCGATGGGCAGTGTCTGGCCGTTGCCGCCGCTGTTGAGCGTGTTGTTGAAGCGGAACTGGAACGTCAGGTCTTCCTTGGCGTCGCCGTTGTTGTCGATGTGGATCTCGTACAGCGCGTTGGGGTCCATCGCGAAGTAGTTGGGGCCGCCGTAGGCGTCTTGCAGCGGCTGGTAGTTGGCAATGACGGTCACGTAACCGGCGCGGCCCGTTTCGTAGCTGCTGAACATGTAGAAGTCGGTGCCGTCGACCTTGGGCGTGGTGGTGATGGACGGAGCCTCGCGGTGGCTCGAAGCCTGCGCCAGCCCGGTACAGGCCAGCAAGACGGCAGCGGCCAGCGGGGCCGCACGGAAGCGTTGGGATTGCATGAAAGGTTCTCCTGGGTTGGCGGCAAGTGCCGGCAGGGTGCTTTACGCGGCGGTGCTGCAAACGGATGCAACCCAGCGCTGCACACGGGCTTGCATCCAGCGGGCCGGGGGCTGCGTAGAACCCCCGTCCTCAACCGCATCCAGGAGACCGCCCCATGAACCACGCCCTGTCCATCACTCGCCGGCTGCTCGCGGCCGCCGCGTTGTTGCTGCCCCTGGCCGCACAGGCCGACCCCGTTCCGCTTTTTGTGCCGTTTGAAGGCGCCGGCAATGTGTCCGTGTTTGACGCCGCTGCCGGCACCGGCGCCTGGACGGGCAGCATCACGCAGTCGCCCTTCCCCGACGTGCCGCAGCCACTGGCGCTGGTGTCGGTGGTGCTGTTTGAGCTGGACGCCGCAACACAAACGCTGAGCGGCACATTTGAATTCACCACCACCGATCTGGTGTCAACGCTTTTTGGCAGCGTCACGGGCAGCTATGGCGAACCCGACATCCTGCTCAGCGGCGGCCAGTTCAGCCTGGACTACACCATCGTTGGCGGCACCGGCCTGTTCTTGCGCGCGGCCGGATACGGTTTGTCTTTTCTGGACTTTGCGCCACTGCCGGGTGCTTTTGACAACTACGCCGAAGCCGGCGCCCTGGTCTTCAGCGTGGCCGAGCCCGGCTCGCTGGCGCTTGCCGGCTTTGGCCTGCTGGCCCTGTGCGCGCAGTTGCCAAAAAGGCGCCGCGCTGCCGCCTGACGGGCGGCAGCCTGGGCAGCCATCCCGTGCGTGACACAAGGGGCCTTTCGGCCCTGCAGCCCCGCAGTGCCCTGGCGCTGGCCGGGGCGGTGCTGCGGCTGCTTGCGCTGCTTGAACACCGGCAACATCCACCCACTCAATGGCGGAGAGTTTTTCAGGCATGACCGGGCGGCCCGCCGCCCACGCAGGTTCTCGTGAACAATCTGCTGTCAAGTCACGAGCCACGCTTTTCCATGCCCCTGCTTTGTCTGGATGCCCGACTCGACGCCGCTGCACAGGCAGCGCCCCGGTGTCGGCCCCTGCGGGCTGCCACTGACAGGCTCCAAACCCGGGGCGACTGCCAGC
>CAZUKT010000096.1:2251-11334 GCA_964620975.1 uncultured Rubrivivax sp.
TGTCGGCCCCTGCGGGCTGCCACTGACAGGCTCCAAACCCGGGGCGACTGCCAGCAAAAACGCCAAGTGCACGCCAAAGCCCTTGCCCCCGTCGGGGTGCGGCCTGCCGTTGCATGACAAACGACGCCTTCCACACGATGCGGGTTGTGGTGGTCCGGCGTGGCGACGCGCTGCAGCAGCACCTGGCGGCGCTGGACGATCTCGTCACGTCGGCCATGGAGCCCAACGTGTTCTACGAGCCCTGGGTGTTGTTGCCCGCCATCGACGCCTTTGGCAGCGGACACGACCTGTGGTTGGTGCTGGTCTACGGCAGCCGGCAGGCCACATCGCCAGCCGTGCTGTGTGGCTTCTTTCCCTTTGAGCGGGGCCGCCGGTTTGGCGGCATGCCGATCTCGATCTTCAGATTGTGGAAGTACGGCACGGCCTACTGCGGCCTTTGCACACCCCTGATTCGCTGCGGCGCAGGCCACGACGTGCTGCATGCATTGCACGCCTGGGCGCGCGAATCGGCCGACGGCCCGGCACTGCTTGAATGGCAGCGCTTCAGCGGCGACGGCCCCGTGTACCAACTGCTTGCCGACTTTCTGCACCACACCGGCCGGCCGAGCCTTCATCTGCAAAGCCGCACGCGGCCCCTGCTGTGCCGCCGCGCCGACGCCGGTGAGTTCATTCGCCTGGGATATTCCACCCGGCACCTCAGCAAGAGCCGGCGCAATGAACGGCGCCTTGCCGCGCTGGGCCGGTTGGAGTTTCATGAGCTGCCACGCGGGGGCGACGCCGCCGCCTGGGCACAAGACTTCATACAGCTGGAATCCGCCGGCTGGAAGCGCGGGCAGGCCGCCGCCGTGGCGGCCAGTGCGGCGTCAAGGCACTTCTTCACCACCGTCGTGCAAAAGGGTTGGGAGCGTGGCAGCCTCATGCTGCTGGGCGTCAGCCTGGACGGCAAGGCCATTGGCAGCATGTGCAACCTGTTGGCCGCGCCCGGCAGCTTTCTGTACAAGATTGCCTTCGACGAGCGCTTCAGTGCCTACTCACCGGGCGACCTGATGCAGCAGGACAACATCCGCCGCGTGCACGCCCGCCCTGGCCTGCAGTGGATGGACTCGCTGGCCGAACCCAGCTTTGAACACATGTACCGCTGGCTGGACCGGCGCACGATCCAAAGCGTGGTGGTCAGCACAGGGCGCCGTGGCGGCGACCTGGCACTGGCCCTGCAGCCGGCGCTGAGTTGGCTCAAGGCAGCAATCGGCGGCGGCAAAGAAGAAGCTTCCAACCGGCCGCACCGCAGCGCCGCGCAAAACAGCGACGGGGTTCATGAGCGCTGAGCCCCCCAGCCCTGCAAGCGTGCGCGTCATCCGCGACTTTGCCGAGCTTGCCGGGCTGCGACAGCAGTGGGGCGAGCTCTTTGACGCCAGCGCAACCCAGTCCGCACCCTTGCGGTTTGACTGGCTCGCAGGGTGGTGGCAGGTGTACGGGCCCGTTTACGCCCAGGGCGGCGGTGGGCTGCACGTGCTCACCGTGTGGCGCGACGGCCTGCTCGTGGGCGCATTGCCCTTGTACAGGCGCGTCGAGGGCCGGTTCATCAGGCACACGCGTCTGCAGTTCCTTTCCACCGGCGAGGCCGAGGCCGAGGAGACCTGCCCCGAGTACATGGACGTGCTGGCGCGAGCAGGCCTGGAGCAATGGGTGGTGGCTGCCGTGCAGGCCGCGTTGCAGGGGCCGGCCACCGCACGGTGGGACGACATCGTCTGCATGGATCTCGCGGCCGGGTCGCCCTTGCTGCCGGCTTGGCGCGACACAGGGGTGCGGGGCTGGGCGGTGAAGACGGTGGCACGGGGCTGCGCCCCCAGAGCGGATTTGAGCGGCGGCTTCGACGCTTACCTTGGCAGGCTGCCGGCCAATTCAAGGCAGCAGGCCCGCCGCGCGCTGCGCGCCGCGCAGCGCGCCGGCGCCACGCTGGAACTGATGTCCACGCCGGCCGAGGTGGACGCTTGTTTTGACGAGCTCGTCATGCTGCATCAGGCGCGTTGGCAGGCCGTTGGCAAGGCGGGCTGCTTTGCCGCGAGCAGGTTCACCGCATTCCACCGCAGGCTCGCGCATGAGCTGGTGCCCGCATCCGCAGCGGTGCTGGCACGTGTACGCGTCGGCGGTGAACCTTTGGCCGTGATCTACGGTTTCATCACCGGCAACAAGTTCGACTTCTACCAGTCGGGGGTCCGGCTCGACGGCCAGGGCGGCATGGCGCGCCCGGGCATCGTCGCGCACTTGCTGCTCATGTCCCACCTGGCCGGGCGGGGCGTGGTCTGTTATGACTTTTTGCGGGGATCCGCCGCCTACAAGCAGCGGCTGTCTACAGGCGTGCGGCCGCTGCTGCGCCTGCGTGTGGTGCGGCCCACGGTGCGGTCGGGCCTGTGGGCCGTGGCAGCATTTGCACGGCGGGCGGTGCGCCGGCTGGTGGTGGCCGGGGCCCGCATGGCCGGGGCCCTGCGCCGCACCGCTGCCCGGGGCACAGCCGCGTGAGAACCGCGTGAGAACCGCGTGAGAGCCGCGTGAGAGCCGCGTGAAGCCTGGCCTTGTCTGGGGCCCGTGGGCCGAGGGAACCCATTGATGCCGCACCACGCCGAGCCGGCCTATGCGCTTGCGCGCAGCCATGGCATTGGCGCTGCCCTGGACGAATGGGCGCGCACGGCAAACAAGCAGGCGCCGGCGGTGGACCTGCCTGCCACACCGCTGGGCTTGCGCACCTGGGCAGCGCACTTTGCCGACGCAAACACGGCGCTGTTTGAACTGCGCCACGCCGGTGTCCTGCAAACGATGCTGCCCATGGCAACGCGCACCAGGTCGATGCTGGGCCTGCACTTGCGCCACTGGGCGTCGCCCGGAAATTTCTACTGGCAATTCGGCTATCCGATCGGCGGCGGCGATGGGGCCAAGTTGCTGGCGGCCCTGCTGGCGCAACTGCGCCTGCGCCGTGACTGGGACGTGATGGACATCGGCCCGATGCTGGTTTCGTCGCCGCAGGCTGCGGCCCTGCTGTCTGCAGGGCAGGGCCTGGGCTTGCGTCCAGAGCTTCGCGCTCGCAGGCTCCACCACCTTGTTGTGGCAAGCGGCCCCTGGGCCGGCTACTTTGCAGGCGTCAGTCGCAACCTGCGTGACACGGTCGGCAACGGGCAAAGGCGGCTGCAACGCCAGGGGCCGCTGTCTTTGGTGGCCTACCCAGGCGGGCCTGATCTGGACGCGCACCTGCACGCGTTTTATGCACTCGAAGCCAGCGGCTGGAAGGGCAAGGAAGGCACGGCCATTGCCTGCAACCCCAAGACGCGGGCCTTCTACACCGGCCTGGCGCACGAAGCGGCAGCCGCAGGGCAATTGCAGTTGTACGAAATGACGGTGGGCGGGCGGCTTGTGGCCGCCGACTACTGCATCGCACACGGCGGCGTCCTGCACCCGCTGAAGATTGCCTACGACCCCACGCAGGCGCGCTGTTCACCGGGGCAGGTGATGCGTTGGCTTGTGTTGCAGCGCCTCTTTGAGCAACACCCCGGGGCTGTCTACGATCTTGGCGGCGGTGACGGTGAGCACGCCCAGTACAAGTTGCGCTGGGCAAACGGTGCCCGCGAGTACAGCGTGCTGCGTCTCTTCAACCCCACCACGGCGCGGGGGCAACTTTGCAGCAGGCTCGCCGCGTTCGGGCGCAGGCCGGGGCCGGCGACGCCGCTGGACTGATTGAGGCTGCCGCAGCCGCCCAGGCACGGGGGCGCACCGGACACCGCGCCGCGCAAGGCGCTTCAGGATGAGCGCTTGGGAGCGGCCCGGCGCGCTCATCGGGCCACCGCACCATGGCGGCAAATCAAGACGGCGGCGTCTGGTGAATCGGAGCTGAGGCCCGTCACCGCCCACTGGCTGCGGTCGAACACGTCTTGGTGTCGCGGGTTCAGGTACACGACCCTCAGCGTCTGCGTGTTGGCGTGCACCAGCAACTGCCGCACCAAGGCTTCCATCGTTTCGTGGCCAAAGGGGTTGAACAGAAAAAACAGGGTGCCGTCGGCGGGCAACACCGCCACGGCGTCGCCGACGAGGATTTCGACGTTGCCAAACTGCGCCAGGCGCGCCTGGGCCTGTTCAGCAACGGCCGGCGTGCGCTCGATGCCAACCATGCGGTTGCCCAAGCCGCAGCGCAGCCAGTGGTTGATCACCCTGCCCTTGCCACAGCCCACGTCCACGAGCACGTCCGCAGGGCCAATGCGTGCCCCTGGATGGCTGAAGAGCCGTGCCAGCGACCGGTAGGTGGCGCTCTGGGTCTGCACGGCGCCCTGGGCCGCAAAGGGGCTGGCCACGGTGCCGCCGCACCAGGCACCAAAACGGCGGTCAAGCCATGCGTCGTGCACGATGAGCCAGCCGCATTGATACCGCACGGCCCACCGCAGCAGGCGTTGCAGCCGCGTGCGCACAAGCAGCGCTCGCTTGACCTGAAAAAGCATGTGCACAGCCTCCGCGTCAGGCTCGGTTGGGGCCCGGCCCGCAGCCAGCGAGCGGGGTGGCCGCGGTCACCAAGGCCGCTTCAACGCCCGCAGCCATCTTAGGGTGGGCCCGGGCCCTGCGCCACGCCAGGAGCACCCGCCAAACTTGCGCAGCGGGCCCGCAGGGGACAATGCGGCGACTTGCACACGCTGCGGCGCGTGCGGCCTCACTTGCGGCTTCACTTGCGGCCTCACTTGCGGCTTCACCTGCCGCTGCACCCAACGCTGCACCCGCTGCGGCACGCCTTGGCGACCATCACCCCCCCAGCCCGCCCCACCCTGCCCCACCCCACATCCCAATGCCATCTGCCCCGAGCCCAAAGCGCTTTCTCGCCACACTGCCAGCCACACTTTTGTTCTTGGCTCTGCTGGGCGGCTGTGCCACGCCGCCCCCGCCTGAAGGCCATGCCGACTGGCAGGCGCTGACGTTGCCGGGCAAGGAAGCCACCCGTTACGCCTGGACTGAAAAAGACGGCCGGCGCGCCCTGGCCGCGCAGTCCAAAGCCTCGGCCAGCATGTGGCGCAAGCGCCTGGAGCCGTCGGTGCAGTCGCCTGGCGAGGTTCAGTTTTCATGGTGGGTGCAAGACCTGGTGCCTGGTGCCAGCGTGGCCGTGGCCGAGCGCGAAGATGCACCGGCCCGCGTGGTGTTTGGCTTTGCCGGTGACACCCGCAAGCTGCCCTTTCGCACCCGCGCCCTTTTCGACCTGGCCGAAGCCCTGACCGGCGAAGCGCCGCCTTATGCCACGCTGATGTACGTGTGGGACAGCAACCTGCCGGTGGGCACGGTGGTCATCAACCCACGCAGCGACCGCATCCGGAAAATCGTCGTCGACTCGGGGCCCATGCAGTTGCGCCGCTGGCGCGAACACCGCCGCAACCTGGCTGCCGACTTCCGCCTCGCCTTTGGTGAAGAACCGGGTGCGCTCAGCTCGGTTGGCGTCATGACTGACAGCGACAACACCCGCAGCGAAGGCACGGCCTGGTACGGGCCCGTGAGCTGGTAAAGCGGCCCTGCCACTGCACCGGCCCACGCGCTGGTTTCATCGCAAAGGCGGCAATTGGGGGCTCGTCGCTGGCAGGCAGCGCCGGTGCTTCGCTGCGGCCCGCCAGCGTGACGATGGCAAAGCGTGCGGTCGCGTCCAATGCCGGCTTCATGGCCAGTTCGGTCAGTTCGGCCAGTTCGGCCAGTTCGGCCGGGTCAGGCCCGCCGCCCGGATTGCAAAGAGCACGGTATCGGTGCGCCGCATCAGGGCTGGGCGATGGCTTCAACCTGGATGCGCAAGTCAACCTTCATCTGGAAGCCATATTCCTTGCCCGCACCCAGGCCGAAGTCGTCGCGGTTGAAGCTGCCGCTGGCGTCGGCGCCGCAGTAGTCGCGCTTGAGCATCGGGTGCTGGATGCACTTCAACGAGTGCACCGCCAGCGTCAGCGGGCGCGTCACGCCGTGCAACGTCAGTTCGCCCACCAGTTGGGTCGGCACGCCGCCCACCGGCGCTTGCAGCTTGCCTTTGAAAACCGCACGGGGATGCTTCTTCACGTCAAAGAAGTCCTTGCCACGCGCCCAGGTGGCCAGCGCGTCCATGCCGAAATCGATGCTGGCCAGTTCGGTCACGATCTCGACGGAGCCCGTGCCAATGGTCTTGTCGTAAAGCACCTTGCCGCTGCTCTTGTTGAGCTTGCCGCGCCACACCGAGATGCCCATGTGGTCGGCCTCGAAGCTGGGGAAGGTGTGCGTCGGGTCGATGACGTAGGTGGTGGGCGCGGCGCTGGCAGCCGCTGCCAACAGCAGCAGCGCGGTGGCGGTGAGGCAGTTCTTCATGCGGTTCTCCGGGTTGTGGATGCAGCCATGACGGCTGGGGTCTCACTGATTCGACAAGCGCTTGGCCGCCCCGCTTTGCAAACGCAGCCGCGCTGCATGGGAATCGTCGCCGCCCACGTCCTGCGGCGGCTGACTTTGCGGGGCGCTTTGCGGGGCGGGGCAAATTTAACCGCACTCGTCTTCGCGCGATTCCTGTGCGGAGCTCGCCAATGGGCCGCCAGTCCATGTGCCCTACAAGGGCGCAGGACCGGCCTTGACCGACATGCTGGGCGGCCTGGTGCAGGCAACGTGGAACAACCTCACCTCCAACTTCGCCAACATCATCAATGGCAAGCTGCGCGCGTTGGTGGTGGCCGCGCCGCAACGCGTGGCCCAATTGCCGGCGGTACCTACCTTCGCCGAGCTCCGGCTGCCCGAACTGAACCTGTCGTCGTGGACCGGCTTGGCGGCACCGGCTGGCACACCTGAGCCGGTTATAGGCCGCCTGTATGAGGCGATGCGTACGATCCTGGCCGACCCGGCCGCCAAACGGGCCTGGGAAGAGCGCGGTGCGATCTTGCCCGAGGCCATCACGCCGGCGCAATACAAGCTGGAGATTGCACAACGCATCCAGTTCTTCAAGGACGTCGTCAAGGCGAACAAGATCGTCCTGTAGAAGGGATGCCGGCGGCACCCCAGGAACGGCTGCGCTGTGTCAGCGCCTTGCTGCGTTTCGCTGTCGCCTTGGGGTCCAAAGCCGCCGGACACAAACCAGGCCCGGTCCAGCAGGGTCGAATTCAAGCTTCAACCCCGTTGACGGGCAGTCATCTGCAAGCAGGCCCAAAAGCCGGCTTGCGGCCGGCGGGCGGGCCAAATTCAATCCGCTTGCAGCGGTGCGCCCTCGCTGAGGTCAAACCCCTCCTGAGGCGTGCAGACGCGCGCAGGCACGTCTGCACATCCTCAGTCAGCCTGCTTGCGCAAGAACGCCGGGATCTCGATCTCGTCCATACCGTTGCTGGACAACGCGTCCACCTTGGCTGCCGCCTGGCTGCGCGCGCTGCGCCACACGCTGGGGGTGTTCAGGCCTTCGTAGCTGTGCTGCATGGGCGCTGACACGCCTTGCCCGTTGCCGGCGCCTTGCGACACTTGCGCCACCTGGTTGAGGATGGGCAGGTTGTCGGTGCCGGTGCGCAGCGCTTGTTGCGCAGGGTGCTGCACGGGGTGGTGCATGGGCTGCTGCACCACCAGCATGGGCGGCGTGATGGCGGCCTTGCGGGCTGAATTCAAGCCCGTGGCGATGACGGTGACACGCAGTTGGTCACCCAGGCTTTCGTCATAGGCGGTGCCAAAAATCACATGCGCGTCTTCGGCCGCGTAGCGCTTGATGGCGTTCATGGCGTTGCGGCTTTCGCTGAGCTTGAAGGTGGCCTTGCTGGCCGCTATCAACACCAGCACGCCGCGTGCGCCGCTCAGGTCTATGCCTTCCAGCAGCGGGCAGGCCACGGCGGCTTCTGCCGCCTTGGTGGCGCGGTCGGGGCCACCGGCCACGGCCGTGCCCATCATGGCCTTGCCGGGCTCGCTCATCACCGTCTTGACGTCTTCAAAGTCCACGTTCACCAGGCCCGGGATGTGGATGATGTCGCTGATGCCGCCCACGGCGTTTTTGAGCACGTCGTTCGCATGTGCAAAGGCCTGCTCCTGCGTCACGTCGTCGCCCATCACTTCAAGCAGCTTTTCGTTCAGCACCACGATGAGGCTGTCGACGTTGGCTTCAAGCTCGCTCACGCCGTCGTCGGCCTGCTTGCAGCGGCGCTTGCCTTCAAAGTCAAAAGGCTTGGTCACCACGCCCACGGTCAGGATGCCCATTTCCTTGGCCACGCGCGCAATCACCGGCGCGGCGCCCGTGCCCGTGCCGCCGCCCATGCCGGCGGTGATGAACAGCATGTGCGCGCCGGCAATGCTTTCCTTGATGCGCTCCACCGCTTCTTCGGCCGACACGCGGCCGGCTTCGGGCTTGCTGCCCGCGCCCAGGCCCGTGGTGCCCAGTTGCACCAGCGTGCCCGCGTTGCTGCGGTGCAGGGCCTGCGCGTCGGTGTTGGCGCAGATGAATTCCACACCCAGCACACCCTGGCTGATCATGTGTTCGATGGCATTGCCACCGCCACCCCCCACACCGATCACCTTGATCTGCGTGCCTTGGTCGAATTCGTCGATCATCTCGATGGGCATGTAAGCCTCCTACTGAAGTGAGTTGCAGTTGCCGTTAAGTGAAAAGAGGGCTTCATGTGTTGCCTGAGCCCTTTGCCTGAAATCCATTGACTAAAAGTTGCCTAGAAACCATTCCCTGGCGCGCCCCACCAGGTTCTTGACGGAGCCGGCTTGCGCCGCCGCCTTGTGCCCACGTGCACGCGCCAGGCGGGCTTCTTCCAGCAAGCCCATCACGGTGGCGCTGCGCGGGTTGGCCACCATGTCGTAAAGCGCCGCGCTGTACAGCGGCAGGCCCTTGCGCACCGGCTTCAGGAAGATGTCTTCGCCCAGCTCCACCATGCCCGGCATCACGGCGCTGCCGCCGGTAATGACGATGCCGCTGGACAGCAGTTCTTCGTAGCCGCTTTCGCGTATCACCTGGTGCACCAGCGAGAAGATCTCTTCCACACGCGGCTCGATCACACCGGCCAGCGCCTGGCGGCTCAGCAGGCGTGGCGCCCGGTCACCCAGGCCGGGCACTTCAAGCTGGTCACTCGGGTCGGCCAGCAGTTGCTTGG
>CAZUKT010000097.1:0-11303 GCA_964620975.1 uncultured Rubrivivax sp.
CGTCGTTGAAGAGCGGCTGCGTCTTCTCGAGGTTGATGATGTGGATCTTGTTGCGGTGCCCGTAGATGTACGGGGCCATCTTGGGGTTCCAGAAGCGGGTTTGGTGTCCGAAATGGACGCCGGCTTCCAGCATTTCACGCATGGAGACAGTCATGGAAAGTCCTAAGGTTGGGTCTAGAATCCCGCCGTTACATCTTTGCCATGCGCCCTGGTCTTGCTGACCAGCCACACGCGGCAACGACACCTTGGTTCGGTCGGGTTCGCGATTTTTTGGCCACTATTGGCCACTAACTGTTTGCCACTATCTGTTTGCCTCAACAGGTGGTGTGCATGGAACTCACACCGAACCCGCACTGAGGCAAACCCAATGAGTTTAGCACGCGCCGCAGCGGCCAACGCCTGCGAGCAATGCACGCGGGGCCTGCGCAACGCTCGTCTTTCAACCCAGGAGTCCCCATGCGCATAGCCGTGGTGGGGGCCGGCATCGTCGGCGTGACCACCGCCTACGAACTGGCCGCACAAGGCCATGAAGTCACGGTGCTCGAGCGCCGGGGCAGCGTGGCCGAAGAGGCCAGTTTTGCCAATGCCGGCGTGCTTGCGCCCGGATATGTCACGCCCTGGGCCGCGCCGGGCATGCCCTGGAAGGTGTTGAGCCACTTGCTCAGCCGCGACGCACCGGTTCGCATCAGCGGCCTGGGCACACTGACCCAACTGCCGTGGATCTGGCGCTGGTGGCGGGCCTGCAGGCCGGCGGTGCATGCCGCCAACCGCGGGGCCATGTTGAAGCTGGCCAGCCTCAGCCGCCATCGCATGCAGGAGCTCACACGCACACTCCGGCTCGAATACGAGCAGGCGCAGGGCTATACGGTGTTGCTGCGCACCGAGCGTGACCTGCGGCGTGCCGGCGCCAGCCTGAAGCTGCTGCAAGAGATGGGCGTGGCGCACGCCGTCGTCGATGCCAGCCGCTGCCGTGAAATCGAACCCGCGCTCAACGCTGCCGCACCGCTGCACGCGGCCATCCACTTGCCGCAAGACGGCCTGGGCAACTGCCGCCACTTTGCGCACTTGCTCAAGTCTGAGGCACAGCGGCTGGGCGCGGTGTTCCGCTTTGATTGCAACGTCGCAAGCCTCAAAGCGGGCGCGCACCCCGTGGTGACGTTGGCCGGCGGCGAAACCCTTGCCACCGACGCCGTGGTGGTGTGCGCGGGTGTGCAAGCCAATGCCGTTCTGGCGTCGGTGGGCATACGGATGCCGCTGGCGCCGGTGTACGGCTACTCGGTGACCGCGCCGCTGCGCCACACCGACGGGCACGCCTCGCTCGGCCCGCGATCGGCCGTGATGGACGAAAGGTACAAGGTCGCCATCACCCGCCTGGGCCAGCGCGTGCGCGTGGCCGGCAGCGCCGAATTGGGTGGTTCACCCACCCAGCAAAGCCTGGGAACCTTGCGCACGCTGTACCGGGTGCTGGACGAGTGGTTTCCAGGCGCCGCGCTCAGCCGCGAAGCCCAGCACTGGAAAGGCGCCCGCCCCATGCTGCCAGATGGCCCGCCGGTGCTTGGCGCCAGTGGCGCACCGGGTGTTTGGCTCAACCTGGGACACGGCTCCAGCGGCTGGGCGCTGGCCTGTGGCTCGGCGCAGGTTCTGGCAGAGAACCTTGCCGGCCGTGAGGCGCCGCTCGATGTATCACGCCTTGGCATATCGCGCCTGGGCAGGCACCGCCCGCACTGACCGCAGCGCTGGCGCGCGCCTGCGCGCCCACAATGAGGCGATGAGCACGCCACCGCACACCTGGGCCAGACCGCTGCGCATTTCCGGCAGCCCCGACCGCTGGCCCTTGCACGATGCCCAGGCCTCGCGCCTGGCCGAACAAGCCGCGCAGGCGCAGCACGCGCCGCATGCATTGATGACCCGGGCCGGTTGGGCTGTGGCGCGGCTCGCGCTGGCCCTGGCGCCCCACGCGGCGCGTTTCCAGGTGTGGGCCGGGCCTGGCAACAACGGCGGCGACGGCCTGGTGGCAGCCCGCTTGCTGCATCAGGCGGGGCGCCCTGTGCATGTGAGCTGGCTGGGGGACGCAGCACACTTGCCGGCCGACGCCGCGCACGCCCTGGCAACGGCCCAACAGGCGGGCGTGCCACTGCAAGCCTGGTCGGGTGGACAGGTGCCGGCCCATGACCTGGCCATCGACGCACTGCTGGGCCTGGGCGCGGCGCGCCCACCTGCCGGCGCCTTGGCCGCAGCCATTGAAGCCATCAACGCCGGCGCTGCGCCAGTGTTGGCGGTGGACATCCCGTCGGGCCTGCACCCCGACTCCGGCAGCGTCCTGGGCAGCGCAGCGGTGCGCGCCCAGCACACGCTGGGTCTTCTGAGCCTGAAACCTGGCTGCCACACGGGACAGGGGCGCGACCATGCAGGCGACGTCTGGTGGGACGCGCTGGGCGTTGACGCCGGCATGCCCACGGCCTGGCTCAGCGGTGCCCCCGCACGAGCCAGCCGACAACACGCCGCGCACAAGGGCAGCTTCGGTGATGTGGCCGTGGTGGGCGGCGCGCCTGGCATGGCCGGCGCGGCCTGGCTGGCGGCCCGTGCGGCGCTGGCGGCCGGTGCGGGCCGCGTCTACTGCAGCCTGCTCGACGACAAGAACCCGTCCATCGACACCTCCAGGCCCGAATTGATGACACGCGCCGCATGGTGGCGGTCTGCGCCTGCATTGATGCACACGCACACGGTGGTCTGCGGCTGCGGCGGTGGCAGCGCTGTGGCTGCTGTTCTGCCGCCCTTGCTGGCCCATGCCGCTCGCCTGGTTCTGGACGCTGACGCACTAAACGCAGTCGCCGCCGATGCCACGCTGGCTGCATTGCTTCAGGCACGCAGGGCGCGTGGCCTGCCCACGCTGCTGACACCGCACCCTTTGGAGGCGGCGCGCCTGTTGGCAACCAGCACCACCCAGGTTCAGGCCGACCGCATGGCGTCGTCACAGGCACTGGCTGAACTGTTTGGTGCCACCGTGCTGCTCAAGGGCTCGGGCAGCGTGATCGCAAGCGCTGCAGGCACGCCCTGCGTCAACCCCACCGGCAACGCCGCCTTGGCCACGGCGGGCACCGGTGATGTGCTCGCCGGCTGGGCGGCAGGCCTGTGGGCACAAACACCCGAGGCCACGCCATCCCAGGTGGCCGTGGCCGCTGCGTGGTGGCATGGTCGTGCGGCGGACATGCACGCCAACGCATATCCGGGCGCGCCGCTGCGGGCCTCGGACCTGATTGACGCAATGGTCATGGCACATTGACCAACGGTGCGCGCGGCCAGCCGGTTTCGGCCAGCGCCGCCCTGTGGGTCACCCAGGTCGGATGGAAGTCCTCCATGACCGCAGACGCAGCGCCCCAAACCAAGCGCGTTGGCGCCGTCCAGTTCTAACGGCGCGTTCGCGGTTTGGGTGCGGGCCGCTTGGGCGCCGGTTTGCGGCTGCGGCGCGCCGCATCGGTGGCGGGCTTGCCCGGTTTGCCCTTGTCGGCCCCCTTGTAGCTGCGCGCCACCCCCTTGGCCAGTCTGTCGGCCTCACGCACACCAGCCAGTTCCTCAACCGCGTTGACGGCCGGCCGCGCCCGCTCACCCCGTGGTGCGGGTCGGTCGGACTCGGCCTCGGTGACCATGCGGAAGTCGATCTTGCGGCCGTCCAGGTCAACCCGGCTGACCTGGACCCGCACACGCGTGCCCACGGCGTAGCGGATGCCTGTGCGCTCACCTCGAAGCTCTTGCCGCAATTCGTCAAAACGGTAGTACTCACCGCCCAGTTCGGTGATGTGCACCATGCCTTCAACGTACATCGAATCCAGCGTCACAAAGAGCCCAAAGGCGGCCACGGAACTGACCGTGCCTGAATACTCTTCGCCCAGGTGCTCGCGCATGTAACGGCACTTGAGCCATGCTTCCACGTCGCGGCTGGCCTCGTCGGCCCGGCGCTCGTTGGCACTGCAATGGCCCCCAGCAGCTTCCCACAATTCCATTTCCGCGCTCAGTGGCTTGGCGCTGCGGTGCGCCACCTTGCCGCCCTTGCGAAGTTCAGGCTTGCGCGTCTTGTCGCTGGCCACCAGGTGGTAGCGCCGCCCGGCCAGGATGGCCTTGATGACCCGGTGGACCAACAGGTCTGGGTAGCGCCGGATCGGGCTGGTGAAGTGCGTGTAGGCCTCGTAGGCCAGGCCGAAGTGGCCCGCGTTGGTGGCGGTGTAGATGGCCTGCTGCATAGAACGCAGCAACATGGTGTGGATCTGCACCGCGTCGGGCCGGCCTGCCGTGGCCTGGGCGATGGCCTGGATTTCGCCCGGCTTGGGATCGTCGCTGAGGTGGATGCCGATACCCAGTGCCTTGAGCTGATTCTGCAGCGCCAGGCGCTTTTCAGGCGTCGGGCCTTCGTGCACGCGGTACAGCGCCGGATGCTCGGCCCCGGCAATGAATTCGGCCGAACACACATTGGCCGCCAGCATGGCTTCTTCGATCAGCCGGTGCGCTTCGTTGCGCGTGCGCGGCACGATCTTTTCGATGCGGCCGTTGTCGTCGCAGACGATCTGCGTCTCGGTGGTCTCAAAGTCCACAGCGCCACGCAAGGCACGCTGTTTGAGCAAGGCGCGGTAGACCTCGTGCAGGTGCACCAGGTGCGGCACCAGATCGGGCCGCGCCTGTGCTTCGGGGCCGCGTGTGTTGGTGAGAATGGCCGCCACTTCGGTGTAGGTCAGCCGCGCTTGCGAGCAGATGACGGCCGGGTAGAACTGGAAGGCCTCGACCTTGCCATCGGCCAACACCACCATGTCGCAGACCATGCTCAGGCGCTCGACATCGGGGTTCAGCGAACACAGCCCGTTGCTGAGCTTTTCCGGCAGCATCGGAATCACACGGCGCGGAAAGTAAACGGAGGTGGCACGCTCGTAAGCATCTTCGTCCAGCGGCTCAGCGGGTTTGACGTAGTGACTGACGTCGGCAATGGCCACGATCAGGCGCCATCCTTCCACGGCCGTTTTGCCTCGCCCCCGCTTGAAGGGTTCGCTGTACACGGCGTCGTCAAAGTCGCGTGCGTCTTCGCCGTCAATGGTGACCAGCGCCACGTCGGTCAGGTCCACGCGGTGCTTTCGGTCAACCGGCCGCAGGCGTTCAGGCAGCGCCGCTGCCTGCGCCAACGTCTCGGCAGAAAACTGGTGCGGCACCTCGTACTTGCGCACTGCGATTTCGATTTCCATGCCCGAGTCGTCGATCTCGCCCAGCACCTCGGCCACACGGCCCACTGGCTGCGAATGCAACGAAGGCGGCTCGGTAAGTTCCACCGACACCACCTGCCCCACCGCCGCGCTGGCGGTGGCGTTTTTGGGTATGAGGATGTCCAGGCCGTAGCGGCTGTCTTCGGGCGCCACGATCCACTGCCCACCTTCGTGCAGCAGGCGGCCGATGATGGGCGTCTTGCGACGCTCCAGGATGTCGAGCACACGGCCTTCGGGCCGGCCCTTGCGGTCATAACGGAGCACGCGCACGCGCACTCGGTCTTTGTGCAGCACGCTGCGCATTTCCTGCGGCGCGAGGTAGATCCAAGGCTCACCGGCGTCTGGCAATACAAAACCGTGGCCGTCGCGATGGCCCTGAACAGTGCCTTCGATTTCGCCCATCAGTGAGGGGCTGGCGTGCGTGGCACTTGAGATGTTCTTTTCTTTGATGATATGATCCTTAGTTCCTGAAAGCCCAGGTGGCGGAATTGGTAGACGCACTAGTTTCAGGTACTAGCGCTTAACGGCGTGGGGGTTCGAGTCCCTTCCTGGGCACCAATGAAACGAGAAGCCGGCATGTTGAAAAGCACGCCGGCTTTTTCTATTGTTGTCGTGTTTGGCACGGTGGCCGTAAAGCCGCTGAAGGGCCGAGGGCCCAAGGGTCCGAAGAGCCGCTCAGGCCGCGCCGGGCTGCATTCAGACGGCAAATTTCTTGGCCAGCCCATCGGGGCGCAGGCCGTCGTATTCTTCAAACGGCTGGTGTATCCACGGGCTGGTGGGCAGCGTTTCCACAAAGTAGTCGGGTGTGTAGGTGGACACGCCCTTGACCCAGATGACCGCCGCACGCAGTTCCTGAATGGCCGGCATGCCACGCAGCCGGTCCACCACGGCACGCAGCGTGACACCCGTATCGGCCAGGTCGTCCACCAGCAACACGCGGCCGGCCAATTCACCCTTGGGCAGCGTGATGTACTTGGCCAAGTCCAGCCGGCCCTGAATGGTGCCGGCGTCGGCCCGGTAAGAACTGGTGGCCATGATCGCCAGTGGTTTGTCAAACACCCGCGAGAGCACGTCACCCGGCCGCATGCCACCACGCGCCAGGCACAGGATCTGGTCGAACTCCCAGCCTGAGTTGTGCACCTTGAGCGCCAGGCGCTCGGTGAGCATGTGGTATTCGTCCCACGACACGTAGAGGTGTTTGCCGTCGTCGGTGAGCATGCTTGTCGAACTCCTGTCGGTGGATCGGGATCGGGTGAGTGGATCAGGCGCGGAACGGGTGCCGCAGCAAGATGGTGTGCACGCGGTCGGGACCGGTGGAGACCATGTCGATGGGCGCGCCGATGAGGGACTGCATGCGCTCGAGGTAGCGGCGTGCGTTCAGCGGCAACTGCTCCCAGTTGGTGAGGCCTGCGGTGGTGTCCGTCCAGCCCGGCATGGTCTCGTAAGTGGGTTCACATTCGTCAATCTCATCGGCGTCCAGCGGCAGCACGTCAAGTGTGCGGCCACCCAGCTTGTAGCCGGTGCCGATCTTGATCTCGGGCAGGCCGTCAAGCACGTCGAGTTTGGTGATGCAAAGACCCGATACGCCGTTGATGATCATCGAGCGCTTCAGTGCCGCAGCGTCCAGCCAGCCACAACGCCGCATGCGTCCGGTGACCACACCACGCTCCTGCCCCACCGTTGAAAAGTGATGGCCCACGGAAGCGGGATCGTTGATGTCCAGTTCGGTGGGGAACGGGCCACCGCCCACACGGGTGGTGTAGGCCTTGGTGATGCCCAGCACGTAATGCAGCATGCTGGGGCCAACACCCGAGCCCGCTGCCGCATTGCCCGCCACACAGTTGCTGGAGGTGACAAACGGGTAGGTGCCGTGGTCCACGTCAAGCAGCGTGCCTTGGGCACCTTCAAACAGCAGGTTCTCGCCGGCCAAATGGGCCTTGTGCAGCCGGTAGCCCACGTCGGCCATCAGTGGGCGCAATTGCTCTGCCGCCCCCATTGCTTCGTCAAGCATGGGCTGCAGCGCCAGGGGTTTGGCCTGCAGCACGTTGGTGAGTTCAGCGTTGTGCAGGTCCAGCAGTTCACGCAGCTTGGCTTCAAAGCGGCCAGGGTGCTTGAGGTCTTGCACGCGCAAGGCGCGGCGTGCCACCTTGTCTTCGTAGGCGGGGCCTATGCCCTTGCCTGTGGTGCCGATCTTGCCGGCTGCCGTGCCTTCGCGCTTGGCCTCGCGCGCACGGTCCACCTCGACGTGGAAGGGCAGGATCAGCGGGCAGGACTCCGACAGGTACAGCCGCGAACGCACGTCAATGCCCAGCGCTTCGATGCGCGCCATTTCAACCAGCATGTGCGCGGGGTCCACCACCACGCCATTGCCGATGTAGCAGGCCACGCCGTTGCGCATGACCCCCGACGGGATCAGCTGCAAGGCCGTCTTGCGGCCGTTGATGACCAGTGTGTGGCCGGCGTTGTGGCCGCCCTGGAAGCGCACCACGCCATGGGCGTGGTCGGTCAGCCAATCGACAATCTTGCCCTTGCCTTCGTCGCCCCACTGGGTGCCCACCACCACCACGTTGCGACCCGCTCCGGGCCGGCTGGCTGCTTGCATGTTTGTCTCAGTCTTTCAAAGGTTCAATTGAATCGGCAGGCAACGCCTGCAGCACCCAGCGCCCGGCCACACAGACCAGTTCGCGGTCGCAGGCAAACCCCTGCTCCTGCGCGGTTTGCCCGGGCAACGCGGAAACGACGATGTCGCCACGTTCACGCAGTTGGCGCACGGCCGCACGCAGTGCGGCGTCTTCGCCCCAGGGCGCCAGGACGGCAGCCGGCGCTGCCGCCACACCCGCTGCCTCGGCCAGTGATTTGAGGTCGAGGCTGAAGCCCACCGCAGGCCGGTTACGGCCGAAGATGGCCCCCACTTCGTCGTAGCGGCCGCCGCGCACCAGGGCCTCGCTGCAACCAGCCGCGTAAATCGCGAAGCGCGGCCCACTGTAGTAAGCGTAGCCGCCCATGTCGGACAAATCAAAGCCGATACGCAACGCCGGATAGGCGGTTTTCAGGTGCGTGGCCAGCCACTGCAGTTGGTCGAGCGCGTCACGCACCAGGGGCCGAACGGGCAGGTCGCGCCGGGCTGCATCCAGCGTGTCACTGCCGCCGTACAGACGCAACAGCGCCATCAGACCCTGGCGCGCCTCGGCAGGCATCCGGGCGGTCAGTGCATCCAGTGCCGACGCGTCTTTCAGTGACAGCGCCTGCACCACTTCTTGCAGCTGGGCCGTGTCCATGGGCACACCGGCAAGCACACCACGCAGCACGCGTGCGTCGGCGAGGTCGATCACGAGTTCGCCCACGCTCGCGCATGCCAAGCCGTCCAGCGCCAGTTCAACCGCCTCAAGATCGGCTTCCAAGCCTGCATGGCCAAAGATCTCGGCACCAAACTGCAAGGGCTCACGGGTGGACGCCAGCCCGGCCGGCCGGGTGTGCAGCACCGGGCCGCAGTAACACAGCCGGGTAACACCTTCACGGTTCAGCAAGTGCGCATCGATGCGCGCCGCTTGTGGTGTGGTGTCGGCACGCAAGCCCAGTGTGCGGCCACTGAGTTGGTCGACAAGCTTGAAGGTCTTGAGATCAAGCTCGCGACCGGTGCCCGAAAGCAGGGACTCCAGATGCTCCAGCAACGGCGGCATCACCAGTTCAAAACCGTAACCGCGAGCGCGATCGAGCAGGCCGCGACGGAGTTCTTCGATGCGCCTTGCCTGGGCAGGCAGCACATCGGCGATGTGCTCGGGCAGCAGCCAAGCAGAAAGCATGCAATACACCGGGGTTGAAATCAGCGTTTCCGCGGCGGCCCGCTTGGACACAAGCCGGGCCGAAACCAAAACGTCATTGTAGGTGCCGCATCATCTGAGCAAGCTGACAGTGGCGCTACCGCCAGAACCACAACAACAGCATTCCAAGGAGGATGCTGCTGAGGCCCACAAAACGGATTTGTCCGTCGCTCATCTGCGTGGCGCGCTCAAACATCTGGCGCCATGCACCGGGGCTCAGGAATGGCAGCAAGCCCTCCAGCACCAGCATCAAAGCCAGTGCGCCCAGCAGCAAGTCACCCATCGACGCGTGGCGCTGGCGCCGCAGCCTTACTTGCGTGCGGCAGCGGCGGGTGCCGCAGACGCCCCTCCGCCGCGCATGGCCCGGAAGAAGTCGCTGCTGGGGTCTATCACCATCACGTCGCTCTTGCTGCGGAAGGTGGACCGGTAGGCTTCCAGGCTCCGATAGAACTGCGCGAACTGCGCGTCGCGGCCAAAGGCATCGGCATACAGCGCCGACGCCTTGGCGTCACCGTCGCCCTTGATCTTCTGCGCGTCACGGTAGGCCTCGGCAATGATCACCTCGCGCTGCCGGTCGGCGTCGGCTCGGATCTTCTCGCCTTCGGCAGCACCTTGCGAACGCAATTCGTTGGCCACCTGCTTGCGTTCGGATTCCATGCGTCGGTACACCGAATCACTGATGTCGGCGACGAAGTCAACGCGCTTGATGCGAACGTCGACGATTTCGATGCCAAAGGATTTGGCCTCGTCGGCCAACCGCGTACGCACGTCGTTCATGACCTTCTCACGCTCTGTCGCCAGAATGCCCTTCACGTCGCGCTTCGTGATCTCTTCGTTGAAGGCTGCCTGCACCACAGGCGCCAGACGACTTTCAAGATTGCGGAAGTCCACGCCGTTGTTGCGGATGAACTGGCGCGGCTCGGTGATGCGCCACTTGACCAGCCAGTCGATGATCAGGCTCTTCTTTTCGGCCGTGAAGATGGGCCGCGTGTCGGGGCTGTCCAGCGTTTGCACGCGCTTGTCCAGAAACACCACGTTCTGGAAGGGCGGTGGCAGCTTGAACTTCAGCCCCGGCTCGGAGATGACTTCCTTGATCTCGCCCAGCGCGTAGACCACGCCCACCTGGCGCTGGTCCACCACAAAGAGTGTGCTGGATGCGAGCATCAGCGCGATCAGCGCGCTGGCAATGATGATGCCGATTCGGTTCATGTCGTGTGCTCTAGTTCAGCGGCCTTCACGGTCGCGCGTGCGCGCGCCGTCGCGGGAGCGGATGTCCACGCTCTGCGTTCCGGTGGGCTCCGCAGCAATGGTGCCGGGCACCACTGCCGCCGCCGCCGGGGCGGCCACACCCGCCTGTTGCAGCAGTTTGTCCAGCGGCAGGTAGAGCAGGTTCGAGCCCGAGCGGCTGTCCACCATGATCTTGCTGACATTGGAATAGACCTGCTGCATGGTCTCAATGTAGAGGCGGTCGCGTGTGACGCCGGGCGCCTTTTGGTATTCGGCCAGCACCGAGCGAAAGCGTTGCGCGTCACCATCGGCTTGTGCCACCACGCGTGAACGGTAGCCTTCGGCCTCTTCGGAAAGGCGCGATGCGGTGCCGCGTGCCTTGGGGATCACGTCGCTGGCGTAGGCTTGCCCTTCGTTCTTGAAGCGGTCGCGGTCGGCACTGGCCTTGACGGCATCGTTGAAGGCGGCTTGCACCGCATCAGGCACCTGCACGTTCTGCATGTTCACATTGCCAATGACGATGCCCGTCTTGAGCCGGTCAAGCTGGGCCTGGATGGACTTGACCAAATCGGCGGCAATGGCATCGCGCTGTTCGTACAGCACCTGGTCGACCTTGCTGCGGCCCACGATCTCGCGCACGGCCGACTCGGCCGCCTGCACCACCGCCTCGTCGGGGCGGTTGTTCTCGAACAGGTAGGCGCGCGCGTCCTTCAGCCGGTACTGCACGGTGAACCGGATGTCGACGATATTTTCGTCCTCGGTGAGCATGGAGAATCTTCCGGATATCGTGTTGCAACCTCTGTACAATTACCTGATCAATTTGCCTGGTTACAATAAATCAAAAAAGGGTAAACAAGTATCGCAAGTTTATGAACAACATGGCTTTATCACCATGCAATTAACGCGTGTGTTTTCTTCGTTAGCTGATACTTATGGTCATATTCTTCGAACCAACTTGCCTGAAGTGGATTTGCGTGATGTTGTTTTGAATCGACGAATACTGGTGGTGCTG
>CAZUKT010000098.1:0-11295 GCA_964620975.1 uncultured Rubrivivax sp.
CTGGCGGAAGTAGGCCTCGATGGGCATGTGCTCGCCAGGCTGGCCGCCCGGCACCAGCGGCGTAGGAAAGTTGGGCAGCTGCGGCTTGCCCAGCACCAGGCTCAGGTTGCAGCGGCGGGATATTTCCACTGTGTTGGCCAGTGCACTGGGCAGGTCGTCAAACAGCGCCTCCATCTGCGCCTGGGTCTTGAAGTACTGCTCGCGAGAAAACCGCTTCACGCGGCGTGGGTTGGCCAGCGTTTCGCCGTCGGCAATGCACACACGGGCCTCGTGCGCGTCGTAGTCGTCGGCTTCCAGGAACTGCACCGGGTGCGTGGCCACCACGGGCAGGCCACACAACGCGGCCAGGGGCACGGCCGCCAGCACGTGCGCTTCATTGGTGGCCAGGCCGGCGCGTTGCAGCTCGATGTAAAAGCGCCCAGGGAACAGTTCAGACAGCCGCTGCGCCGCCGCCTGCGCACGCTCGGTGTCGCCCGCCAGCAGCGCCAGCCCCACCGCGCCCAGGTCGGCGCCCGACAAGGCCAGCAGCCCGCCACCCAACTCTTGCAGCCATTCCCACTTGATCCAGGCCTGCGCCCGCTGTGCATTGGTGACCCAGCCGCGCGCCAGCAGCTCGCACAGGTTGTGGTAACCGGCACTGCTTTGCACCAGCAGCAGCAAGCGGCTGGCCTGCCGGTCGCCCCCAGGGGCACCGCCGGGCGCGCCGATGCCGGGCTCCATGAGCACGTCCACACCGATCAACGGCTTGACGCCCTTGCCCCGGCAGGCGCTGTAGAACTTGACGGCGCCAAAGAGGTTGTTGAGGTCGGTGATGGCCATGGCGCCCTGGCCGTCGGCGCGGGCGGCCTTGGCGGCGGCGTCGATGCGCAGGGTGCCGTCAACAACAGAAAATTCGGTGTGGGTGCGCAGGTGTACGAAGCTCATCGGGGCATTCTAGGGACGGGCTGCCGAGGCGCCGTCGAGGCCGGGGCCTCATAGGTGCTCCCTACAATCGCCGCCGTGCAAAACATCCACGTCATCGCCGCCTACCGTTTCGTCGACATCGACGGCGGCCCCACGCTGCGCGCCCGGCTGGAGCCCGCCGCAGCGCAGGCGGGCCTCAAGGGCACGGTGCTGATCGCGCCCGAGGGCATCAACATTTCATTGGCCGGTGCGGCCGCCGCCGTGCACGGCTGGCTGGCGCTGCTGCAAGAAGATGCCCGCTTTGCCGGCATCGATGTCAAGACGCACCAAGCCCAAACGCTGCCCTTTGGCCGCCTGCGCTTCAAGCTCAAGCGCGAAATCATCCGCATGAACGAGCTGGGCATTCGGCCGCAGAACGGGCGTGCGCCCACGGTGGACGCCGCCACGCTGCAACGCTGGCTGGACGCCGGCCGCTGCGACGCCGGCCGGCCGGTGGCCTTGCTGGACACCCGCAACGCTTTTGAAGTGGACGCCGGCAGCTTTGACGGCGCCGTGGACTGGCGCCTGGCCAAGTTCAGCGAGTTCCCCGCCGCGTTGCAGGCGCACCAGGCCGATCTGCATGACAAGACCGTGGTGAGCTTTTGCACGGGTGGCATCCGCTGCGAAAAAGCCGCTTTGTGGATGGCGCAGACGGGCCTGCCCAACGTGTTTCAGCTTGACGGCGGCATCCTGCGGTACTTTGAAGACACTGCGGGCGCGCCGCACTGGCACGGTGACTGCGTGGTGTTTGACGAACGTGGTGCGCTAGACCCGGTGCTGCAGGCGGTGCCGGTTGCGGCGCCTGCCCGCGCAGACGCCTGATGCGCAAACCGCCGGCGCCCCGGCTGGCCAAGGCTGACGCCCCGAGCGGCTGGTCGGGCGTGGCCTGGTGGCAACGCCTGCTGGGCTTGCTGCTCATGGCCACGGCGCTGGCGGTGGCCATGTTCCGCGCACCCGACCGGCCGGTGCAGACGCTGGTGGCGCGCTGGGCACCGCCGCCGTCAGACTTTGTGGACGTGAAAGGCCAGATCGTGCACCTGCGCGACCAGGGCCCGCGCACCGACCCGCTGCCCATCGTGCTGATCCACGGCACCTCGGCCAGCCTGCACACCTGGGAAGGCTGGGTGCGCGCCTTGCGCACGCAGCGGCGTGTCATCACCTTTGACCTGCCGGGTTTTGGACTCACCGGCCCCTTTGCCGGCCAGTACCAGCCTGACGACTACCACGGTGACCAGTACGCACGTTTTGTGCTTGACCTGCTGGACAAGCTGCAGGTGCAGCGCGCTGTGCTGGGCGGCAATTCACTGGGGGGTGAAGTGGCCTGGCGCACCGCCGCCATGGCGCCGCAGCGGGTGGCCGGGCTGGTGCTGGTGGACGCGGTGGGGCCGGACTTCACGCCCATAGAAGTGCCCCTGGCGTTTCGCATCGCCCGCGTGCCGGTGCTCAACCGCATCGGCGAATGGTTTTTGCCACGCGCCCTGGTGGTGCAGAGTGTGGCCAGCGTCTACGGCAACCCCGAGCACATCACCAGTGACTTGATAGACCGCTACTACGAGCTGAGCCTGCGCGACGGCAACCGCCGGGCGCTGGCGCTGCGCATGCAGAGCCTGGCGGTGGGCGACAACGCCGAGCGCATCCGCACGCTCAAGCAGCCCACGCTCATCTTGTGGGGTGGGCGCGACCGGCTCATTCCACCCACGGTGGGGCGGCAGTTTGCGCAGCAGATCAGTGGCAGCCAGCTGGTGGTGTTTGACGACCTGGGCCATGTGCCACAAGAAGAAGACGCCGCACGCAGTGTGCAGCCCGTGCTGGCGTTCCTGGGCATCAAGTCAGCGGTGCCCTGAGGGCCAAGCCCATGGCGCCGCACCGCTTGTGCACGAGGTCAGGGGCGACGGCGCCCGAACCAGGCCGCCGCGCCCAGGCCCAGCAGCACGCAGGCCAGCGTGCCGGGCTCGGGCACGTTGTGGCCTGCGGTGACGGTGCTGTGCGGCCTGGGCAAGGTCGGGTCCCAGCTCAGCACCGCCGGCATCCAGCGCACACTGTCGTCACCAAAGTCAGCGCTGCTGGTCAGCACCCCGGGGGGCCGCTTGCGGTCGCTGCTTTCGCCAATGACCGACACGTTGCCACACACCTTGGGCACCATCACGGCAATCTTGCGGCCCTGCTTGTCGCTGGCTTCGTACAAGGCCGCACGTTCATGGTGGCCGGGCTCGAAGTTGACACGTGTGCCCAGGCACAGCGTCATGCCGTAGCTCATGGCAATGTTGCGGGTGTTGAATTCACGCCCGCTGCGTTCGGCGCGGATGCCGCTGTTGCTGATGTCCAGCCAGTCCACCGGCTGGCCGGCACGCACCTGCTGTGCAATGGCCTGCACCACCTCGGGCGGCAAGGCGGCCGAGAACAGCGCCTGCTCCACGGTGCCCCGGTACGGGTTGCGGCCGGGCTTGCCCCAGGCGCACGAATGGCGCAGGCCCAGCGCCGCCATGTCGGGCGCCACGGTGGCGGCCTGCACGGCGTCGGACACCGCCAGCACGCTGTGCACCCGCAACGCATGATGCTCGGGCAGGGGCTGGCCGTCGTCGCTGACACCCATCGCCGCAGCACGGGGTGGCGGCGGTGCCAGCACGCTGCCCTTGACCACCAGCGCCGCCGCAGCAAAGCCCACGCCGGCCACCGCTGCCAAAGGCAACAAGGCTGTGCGCAAGTGGCGCCAGGCCAGCCGACGGCGCCGCACACTGGCCGGCCGGGGCAGGCGTGGCAGCAGCCCCTGCCAGCCGCAGCCGGGGGCGCCGCCGGGGCCGTCGCATCGGTAGCGGCGCAGGCCTGGCGCTGCGCTGTCCTGGGCCTGGCGCCGCACGCGGCGCAGGCCTTGGCCACACAGGGTGCATCGTTGCAGATAACGGTGGGATTGGGTCATGGGTGCGTGCAGTGCCCGCCGCAGGCGCGGCCTGGCTTGATCTACAACCTGTATCGGCCGCAGGCGGACCGGCTTGAGCGCCCGGCCACCAATCCAGGGCGCCACCCCTGGCAGAACCGCCCGGGCGGCAGCCCTGCACGGTGCGCCGCCATGGCGCGTCACCATACCCACGCCGCGCAAACGGCCCACCAAACCCACACTTCAAACACACCGCCATGACCCACACCGAACCCCCACCCGGCGCCGATGCCACCGCTGCCGAATGGCTGGCAAGTGCAATGGGCCACCACGAACAGGGCCGTGCCCAGGACGCCAGCCTGGCCTACCAGCAAGCGCTGGCGCTGGCGCCCGATGACGCCCAGGCCCTGCACATGTATGGCCTGCTGCACGGCCAGTTTGGCTCGCGGCAGCAGGCGCTGGCGCTCATCGGCCGCGCCATTGCCCTGCACCCGGCCGAAACCAACTTCCACAACAACCTGGGCAATGTGCTGCAAGAAGATGGCCAGCTTGCAGCGGCCGAAGCCAGCTACCGGCAGGCACAAAGCCTGGACCCCGCACGCCCCGACACGCTCAACAACCTGGCCGTGCTGCTGGCGCGCCGGGGTGAAGACGTGCAGGCAGAGCAGATGTACCTCACGCTGCTGGCAGCGGCACCCGACTTTGCTGATGCACGCGAGAACCTGGCCAACCTGTACCTGCGCCAGCGGCGGCTGGACGAGGCCCTGGCCCAGTGCGCCGCTGGTTTGATCACGTCACCACGCAACCGTGGCCTGCGGCGGCTGGTGGCACGGGCGTACTCTGAATGGGGCATGCCTGAACAGGCCGCACAGGTCTACCGCGAGTGGATCCGCGACGAACCCGACAACCCCAAACCCGTGCATTACCTGGCCGCGCTCACCGGGCAGGACGTGCCGACGCAAGCCTCGGCCGCCTACGTGGCCCAGACCTTTGACGACTTTGCCAGCAGCTTTGACAACCGCCTGGCCGAACTGCAATACAGCGCACCCGGCCTGGTGGGCGAGGCGCTGGCCACACGCCTGGGCGCGCCCGCGCCGCGCTGGCGCATCGTGGACGCCGGCTGCGGCACGGGCCTTTGCGCACCGCTGCTGGCGCCCTACGCCAGCCAACTGGTGGGCGTGGACCTGTCCCACGGCATGTTGCAGCGCGCCGGCCAGCGCGGCGGCTACAGCGAGCTGGTGCAAGCCGACCTGGTGGCCTTCTTGCTTGAAAGACCGGCGTGTGCCGATGTCATCGTCTCGGCCGACACGCTGTGCTACTTTGGCGCGCTGCCCGGCTTTGCGGCGGCCGCGCACGCCACGTTGTGCAGCCCGGGGTGGCTGATCTTCACGGTGGAATCCCATGCCGACGAAGCCGGCGCGCCCGACTTCAGGCTGCACCCGCACGGCCGCTATTCGCACCGTGCGGGCTACCTGCGCGCGGTGCTGCTGGAGGCCGGTTTTGTGGCCCCTGAAATGGCAGCCGTCACCTTGCGGATGGAACTGAACCAACCGGTGGCGGGTTGGCTGGTGTGCGCCCGCCGCTGAATCAGGCTTGCAGCGACGCAGGCTCGAAGTTGGCCCCACACAGCACCAGGGCCACACGCTCATGCGCAGCGGGCCGCACGGCGCCGCTGATCAAGGCCGCCAGTGGCAGCGCGGCCGCCGGCTCCACGGCCAGGTGCAGGTCTTGCCACAGCCGGCGCTGCGCGGTGTGGATGGCCTCGTCACCCAGCAGGTGCGTGGCCGCCACCGCGCGCTGGCAAATGGGCCAGGCGATGCTGCCGATGCGCCCGGCACCCAGAGCGTCGGCGGCCAGGCCAGAGACCGCCACGTCCACCGGTGCACCCGCAGCGCGTGCGGCGTGCAGCGTGGGCGCGCCCACGGGTTCCAGCGCCTCGACGCGGCAGCGGCCGTCAAACCACGCGGCCACACCCGCCACCAGGCCGCCACCGCCCACGCTGACAAGCACGCGGTCGGGCAGGCCCGCGTCGTGCTCTATCTCCAGCGCCAGCGTGCCTGCACCGGCCACCACCTCGGGCTGGTCGTAGGCATGCATCAGCAACGCGCCGGTGGCCTGCTGGCGCGCCAGGCAGGCGGCCAGCGCGTCCGCATAGGCCGCACCGGCCACCACCACCACAGTGGCCTTGAGCGCGGCCAGCGCCTGCCGCTTGGCAGGGCTGGCCAGCGCGGGCAAGAACACCTCACACGGCACGCCCAGGGCACGCGCCGCGCAGGCCACCGCAATGCCGGCGTTGCCGCCCGACGCAATGACCACGCCAGCCGCTGGAATGGGCAAGCTGCGCATGCGATTGAACATGCCACGCGCCTTGAAGCTGCCGCCCAGTTGCAGGTGCTCCAGCTTGAGCCAGATCTCTGCGCAGGGCAGGCCCAGCGCCGCCCCGGGCAAGCGCCAGGTGGGTGTGCGCCGCACGTCAGCCCGTATGCGCTGTGCAGCCGCGCTGATGGTGCTGCAGTTGACGGCGAGGCCGGTGTCGACGGGCGTGTCGGTGGATGTGTGGTTCATGGCAGTGCGCGGGTGCGGGGGCGGGTGGCCGAGCTTAAGGCGCTCGGCCGCCAACGCAGGCAAACCCTTGCAGCGCATTGCAGCGGATTGCAGGAACACGCAGACGCCCCGGCCGAATGCAGCCGACTGCAGTCGAATGCAGCCGCCTGCAGCCGCTAAAGTGGCGGCATGCACACCCGCCACCAACGCCCTGCCGGCCGCGCTGCCAGGCACTTGGCCCCATGGCATCGCTGCTGATGCTGCGGGCCTTTGTGGCCGCACCCGACGAGGCCACGGCCTTGGCCCAGCAGGCGCGGCTGCTGCAGACACTGCAAGCCTTTGTGCCCAGCGTCCGCAGGCCGCCAGAGCGCTACTGGAAAGAACCGGAATGGGTGGAATTGACGCTGCAACTGGCGCCCGCCACGGCAGCCACCTTTGACCGCCTCATGGCCCTGCCGCCCCAGGGTTGGATAGACGGTGGTGATGAAACCGACCGCAGCGCCGTGTGGAACAACGTGCACGGCGAGCAGCGCCACCCCGGGCTGCTGCCCGAGCTTCAGTGGGCCGAACTGAGCCTTACGCTGCGTCCAGACTGAGCAAGTGCGCGGGCCCAAGCCCGGCGCGCCAACGCTGCGCCATGCGGCCCAGCAGGGTTTGCATTTCTTGCGTGTAGCGCTGGCTGTCAAACAGCGGCAGCGTCAGTCGCTGCTGCACCAGGTGCTGGCGGTAGCCGGCCAGCAAAGCCGGGTCCAGCGCCAGCGCGGTGATGGCGCAGCGGTAGGCGTCGGGGGTGTCCAGGGCCAGTTCGGCCAGGCCCACGGCGTTGAGCGCACTGGCCGCCACGCGCGACGCAAAGCCGTTGCCATACACCGTGACCACGGGCACGCCGGCCCACAGCGCATCGGCGGCCGTGGTGTGGGCGTTGTACGGCCAGGTGTCCACAAACACGTCGGCCAGCGCCAGGCGCGAAAAGTGCGCTTCGTAGGGCACGTTTTTGGCCCACAAGATGCGCACGGGGTCCACGCCGCGCGCCTCGGCCTCACGCCGCACGTTGGCGTGCAACTGCTGGTTGGTTTCCTTCAGCCACAACACAGCGTGTGGCACGTCACGCAGCACGGCGCACCAGGCGTCAAAGGCCTCGGGGCCAATCTTGTAGGTGTGGTTGAAGGCGCACATCACAAAGGCGTCGTCGGGCAAACCGGCCTCGGCGCGTGTCATGGGCTGGGGCAGCGGGCGCCAACGGCCGTTGGGCTGAAAGCACAGCGGCATCTGCGCCAGCTTTTCGCTGTACAGCGGCGCCAGCGCCAGCGGCGTGACCAGCGGGTCGCCGATGAGGTAGTCAATGTAGGGCGCGCCGGTGCTGGCCGGGTAACCCAGGTAGGCCACCTGCACCGGCGCCGGCCGCCGCGCCAGGATGCCCATGCGGCTGCCGCGGGTGTGGCCCATCAGGTCCACCAGCAGTTCCACGCCGTCGGCCCGCATGCGTTCAGCGGCTTGTTGGTCGCTCAGGCCACGCAGGTCCACAAAGTGGTCGGCGGCGGCCTGCACGCGGCGGCGCAGCGGCGTGGCGTCGTCGGGCCCGGTGGAATAGAGCAGCACCTCAAACTGCTGCCGGCACAGGCCTTCCAGCAATTCCACCACCAGTTGCGACACCGGATGCTGGCGGAAGTCATACGAAACAAAACCCACGCGCACGCGCTTCGGCGCCTGCAGGCTTGGCTTGAAGGGCTTTACATCGGGCAGGGGCAGCACGCCGCAGGCCTGGGCCAGGGCTTCGCCGCGTGACGCGGCCAGTTGCAGTTCAGGCGCGATGGGCTGCGACAGCGAGGCGAATGCCGCCGACTTGCGCGCCAGGCCTTCGGGCATGGTGGCCAGCAAATCGCTGATCTCTTGCACGTCGGCGTTGTAGTCGGCCCAGTCGCACAGGTGGCGCTTCTCAAAGCTCAGGTGCACCCGCGCTTCCAGGTTGTCGGGCTCCAGGGCTATGACGGTGCGCAGGCATTCCACGGCCTCGCGCTTGAGGCCCTGGTCGCGCAGTGCGCTGCCGAGCATGGCGTGGGCGGCCACCAGGCCAGGTTGCAGCGCCAGCGCACGCAGCAGCAGTTCAGTGGCTTCGGCAAAGCGCAGCAACTGCATCAGGGCCGACGCGTGGTGCAGCATGGCGTCGGCTTCCAGCACACCGGCGGCTTCAAGCGCCATGTAGACGTCACAGGCCTCGAAGTAGGCGTGTTGCTGCAGCAGGCATTCGCCCAACAGGCGCAGCGCCAGCGTCTGGCCGGGGTCCACCTTCAGGCAGCGGCGTGCGGCGGCCATGGCGGCGCCTACCTGGCCGGCGTGGCGCTCTGCATGGGCCAGGTTCAGCCAGTACAGGCCGTCTTGCGGTGCGGCTTTGGCAGCGCGGCCAAAGGCGCGTGCGGCGCCCTTCCAGTTGCGCTGGCCGGCCAGTGCAAGGCCCTGGTCCCAGTGCTGCTGGCCGGCCTGGCGTGCGCCGGCGCGGCGGCCCGGCGCGGTGGGCAGGGCCAAGACGGCCGTGGTGGCGGGTTCGTGGGCGGTGGCGGTGTGCATGGTGTCAGGCGGCTGCTGCAGCGGCAGGCTTGTAGGCGTTGAGGTTCAGGCTGATGGGCGTGCCGGCCACCACCAGATCACTGGTGTCCTTGAAGAAGCCGTGGCGTTGCACGCGCTGCAGGCCTTCAAAGCCGGCCTGGCCCAGATAGATGGCCAGAAAGTCCTGGTTCAAGCCCACCAGGTGGTAGTCGTGGGCGTCCATGTGGCCACCAAAGATCATGCGCATGACTTCAAAGCGCTGGCGCACGTCAAGCTTGTGGCGCTGCAGCAGCAGGTGGGCCAGGATGTCCAGGTCGGGCACCGACAGGTGCAGCACGCCACCGGGCTTGAGCACGCGCTGCCACTCCTTCAAGGCGGCCAGCAGGCCTTCTTTGTAGTCAAAGTGCTCCAGCACATGCGAGCCGTACACGGCGTCAAAGGTGCCGCCTTCAAAACGCCCAAGGTCCACCGCGTCTCCCACGTGGTCCACGTCGGGGCCGGGCAGGATGTTCAGGATCTCCCAGCCTGGGCGTTTTTCGCGCCCACCAATGTGCAGCTTGCGGGACATGGGGTGAAACCTCGGGTCGGGGGTGCGGTGATGGGCGTGTTGCTGGTGCTTCAGGTGCGGCTCGTGCGCCGCATCGGCCAGTGCCGCACCCAAGCATTTGGCGCGGCCCGACCATGATCGCCGCCCGCCCCGCCCGCCAAGCCGGTGAAATGACAGGCATCCGGGCCCCACTTCCACCCAATGGCGGCGCGGACTTTGCGCTTTGGGCTAAAGGTTTTCCGACACCTGACGAAAAAGCCTTCAACGCGCTCATCACGGTGGGTGCGGTGTCCGGACCCAACAGGGCCGTGCGTCAGGCGCCAAGCATCCAGGGGCGTCAGGCAACACGGCAGCAAAAGGCCCGGGCGAGTTTCGCAGCGAGCTGCCCTTACCGGCAACGGACTGCGGAGTTGCAGGCAGACACCGTGCGTCTGGCCGTCACGATGGACGGCGTCTGTCAGGCATATGCCTGTGGTCACTAACCGATTGGAGATTCTTAATCATGGCCCAAACCATCAATACCAACCTGGTGTCGCTCAATGCGCAACGCAACCTGAGTTCCAGCCAGTCTTCACTTGCCACTTCGATGCAACGCCTGTCTTCGGGCTTGCGCATCAACGGCGCCAAGGACGACGCCGCCGGCTTGGCGATCGCCGAGCGGATGAACACACAAGTGCGCGGCATGAGCGTGGCAACCCGCAACGCCAACGACGCCATTTCACTGGCGCAAACCGCAGAAGGCGCGCTGGGCAAGGTGGGTGACATCTTCCAGCGCATGCGTGAACTGACGGTGCAGGCCGCCAACGGCACCAACAGCGCCGAAGACCGCACCAGCCTGAATGAAGAATTTGTGCAGCTCGCCCAGGAAGCCACACGCACCTTGGGTGGCACGCAGTTCAACGGCAGCAACATCCTGGCCACCACCAGCGCACAGACCTTCCAGATCGGTGCCAACAACGCCACCAACATCGACCAGATCACTGTCGACGCCTTCAACTGGGCCGGTGCCACCGACATCACCGCCTTGTTGGGTACCGACATCCTGACCGGCGCCACGGGCGTGCCCACGCTGCAGATCAGCGGCACCGACGGCGCAGCCGCACTCACGGCGCTGGCGTCCATTGACGACGCCATCAACAAGGTCAACAGCCAGCGCGGCACCTACGGCGCGGTGCAGAACCGGTTTGAAAACGTCGTCGCCACCTTGATGGTGTCGTCTGAAAACCAAAGCGCCGCACGCAGCCGCATCATGGATGCCGACTACGCGTCCGAGACGGCCAACCTGTCGCGTGCCAGCATCTTGCAGCAGGCCGGCAACGCCATGGGGGCGCAGGCCAATCAGCTGCCACAGCAGGTGCTTGCGCTGCTGCGATAAACACCCCAGGTTTGCCAGGGCACAGGCCCGCCTTCACCGGCGGGCCTTTTCTTTGGGTGGATCAAAACTGGGTGCAAATGCTGCCTCTATTCGGGTTTTTGGCTTGGCGCCACTGGCCGTAATCTCTACCACAGCGCTTCGGTATCCAGGCGCTTCGATTCGCCCCAGATACGACTGCCGACTGCCGACCCGTTTAGGAGAAACGCCGTGCCCCAGACCATCAACACCAACCTCGTGTCTTTGAACGCCCAGCGCAACCTGAGCACGAGCCAGTCTTCACTGTCCACTTCGATGCAACGCCTGTCTTCGGGCATGCGTGTCAACAGTGCCAAAGATGACGCCGCCGGCCTGGCCATTGCCGAGCGCATGCACACCCAGGTGCGCGGCATGAACGTGGCCATGCGCAATGCCAACGACGGCATTTCCATGGCGCAGGTGGCTGAAGGTGCGCTGGGCAAGGCCAGCGAC
>CAZUKT010000099.1:0-447 GCA_964620975.1 uncultured Rubrivivax sp.
AACGCACCCGCGCTGATCGAGGTGGCCCGCCGCAACCAGACCGCCGAGACCATCGCGCAAAAGATTCACCCCGTGGGCCGCGAGAACAAGAAGGACCTGCTGGCGCACCTGATCAAGAGCGGTGACTGGCACCAGGTGCTGGTCTTCACGCGCATGAAGCACGGCGCCAACCGGCTGACCGACTATCTGTGTGACCAGGGCATCAGTGCCATGGCCATCCACGGCAACAAGAGCCAGACGGCACGCACCAAGGCACTGGCCGACTTCAAGACCAATGACCTGCAGGTGCTGGTGGCCACCGACATTGCGGCACGTGGCATCGACATCGACCAGCTCCCCCACGTGGTGAACTTCGAGATGCCCAACGTGCCCGAGGATTACGTGCACCGCATCGGCCGCACCGGCCGCGCCGGCGCCACGGGCGAGGCGATTTCGCTGGTGTGCCTG
>CAZUKT010000099.1:457-11204 GCA_964620975.1 uncultured Rubrivivax sp.
CGAGGAGATCTTCCTGCGCGACATCGAGAAGCTGATCAAGCGGGCCATCCCGCGCGAGACCATTTCGGGCTTCGAGCCCCCCGCCAGCGAAAGGGCCGAGCCCATCGTGCTGGGCCGCATGACCATTGGTGTGGGCGGCACCAAGCGCAACGCCGGTGGCGGCGGCGGTGGCCGTTCGGGTGGCTTCGGCGGCGGGGGGGGTGGCAGTGGTCGGGCAAGCCCGGGGGGCCGTCCTGGCGG
Source organism: uncultured Rubrivivax sp. (assembly GCA_964620975.1). GTDB lineage: Bacteria > Pseudomonadota > Gammaproteobacteria > Burkholderiales > Burkholderiaceae_C > Rubrivivax. The sequence goes on from CAZUKT010000099.1 coordinate 698, forward strand.
TGGTGGCGGTGGAGGCCGGCCGCGCAGCCCTTCCAGCGGGGGCGGTGGTGGCGGTGGCCGGCCAGCGCCCTCACGTGGCGGCCCGCCCAAGCGCTGACGTTCAACGGCCGGCCCTCGGCCGGCCAGCGTTGAACCCAAGAGGCCCGCCAACCTGCGGGCCTTTTCTTTGGCGGCTACTTGATGGGGCCAGCGGCGGGCGATGCGGGTGAGTACCCTGGCGGCAGCACGAGCCGGATGTTGGCGTCCTTGGGCGCACGCTCGCGGAATGACTTGACTTCGGTGTGCAGGCGCTCGGTCATTTGTGCCACGGCGTCGGTGAAGGACGTGGTGCGTGCCGTGCGTGAGCGCTCGGCAAAGCCCACCCAGGTGGCATCACCCTTGACGGTGGACGTGCCTGACGCGTGCATCAGCATGCGCCGGCTCTTGATGTCGAACACGGCGGTTTCCACTGCCGTCATCACGTCGTACTGGTCGCCCTCCACCAAGTAGGCGCCAATGCCGGTCCAGTACAGGAACGACCACTTGTTGGCGCCTGCGTACTGCACCTGGTCGAACGAGATGAGCGCAATCACGTCCAGCCGCAGCAGCGCGGCCACGCGGTCGAGGTTTTCAAAGCCACCGCCACGCTCCAGGTACAGCGAGGGCACGGCCTCAATTTCCTTGATGAACGGGTAGTTGGCGAAGGAGTCGCGCACCTGGCCGGCCAGCCGGAGCCTGTCGGTCTCGGAAAGGCGGAACGCCGGGTTGCCGCTGTCGGGCACAAAGGCCACGCCAATGCGAAAGGGCACGTTGATGACGGCCACCTGGTTCGGCGGCTGCGGTGGCTGGTCCTTGCCCGGGAACAGGAAACCCAGCATGGACGCCACCTGCCGCTGTTTGGTGGCGCCGTCCATGGATGCACAGCCGGCCAGCGCTGCGCTGCAGGCGGCCAGCAGCCAATGGCGGCGCTGCCACGGTGTCGACACGGCATGGGACTTGGACATGGTGGTCTCCTTGTGGGCCCCGCAAAGGGCATCGTAGGTTGCGGCCGTGCGCTGCAATTTGTGCCGGGTCAAGCGCGTGCCAGCCGCTTGAGCCCTTCCAGGCTGCCTGCCCGCAATTCGGCCCTGAGCGGGCCGATATCTACCGGCTGTTGCAGCAGTTTGGTAAAGGCCTTGGCCGTGCCGGGCGGCCCCACATAAAGGCCGCCCACCAACTGGCCGTGGCGCATGATCAGGCGCCACCAGGCGGCGTCACCTTCGCGGGCGTGAAAGTCCTCGTCGCCCTCGCGGGCCACGATCTCGCCCTGGCTGCGCAAGTCGATGCCTTCGCACTTGAGCTGCAACACGATGCGCGGCGTGGCGTAGGGCGCCGGCTCGCCCAGCATCGACTCCACCGCCGTGGCGGCGTGCGCCGCACCAATGGGCCACAGGCCGCGTGGTGTGCCTTTGAGTTCGGCTGCGTCACCCACGGCGTAGATGTCGGGGTCCGAGGTGCGCATCTGCGCGTCGACGCGGATGCCGTTTTCGGCCAGTTGCAGCCCGGCCTGTTCTGCCAGGAAGGTGTTGGCCTGTATGCCCAGGCAGGCCACAAATACATCGGCCCGCACACGCGGCCCGTGGCTGAGCCATGCGGTTTGCCACTGCGGCGAGCCTTCATAGCGGCTGACCGAGGCGTTGGTCACGACCTGGATGCCGATGCTGTCAAGGTAGGCGGCCAGTTTGGCGGCGCCATGTTCATCGAGCTGCGCATTCATCAGCCGGTCGGCACGCTGCAGCAGCGTCACTTTCAGGCCCAGCTTGTGCAAGGCGTCGGCCGCCTCCACGCCCAGCACGCCGCCACCCACCACCAGTGCACGCCTGGCCTTGCGGCGCTGAACGTAGTGGCGAATGGCCTGGGCGTCTTCGGCCGTGCGCAGCACAAAGGCATTGGGGCGTTGCAGGAATTCGGCGTCGGGTGGCGTGGAGCGGGCGCCCGTGGCCAGCACCAGTTTGTCGTACGGCAGCGGCTCGCCTTTGGCCAGATGCAGCTGCCGGCTTGTGCGGTCTATGCGTGTGGCCACGGTGCCGCGCTGCACCTGCACGCCTTGCACCTGCGGCCAGTCTGCGGGCACGAGCAGCAGGCCCTCCAGCCCCGCGCTGTCGTAGACCAGGCGGCCAATGCCCATGCGGTTGTAGAAGGCAAAGGGCTCATTGCCCACCACCGTGATCTGCACGCTGGGGCTCTGCCGGCGCAGCCCTTCGGCCACGCCCATGCCGGCCACACCGTTGCCCACCACCACCACGCGTTGCAAGTGCGCTTGCAGGGCCTTGTCCACACGCGGCGCCAGCAAGACGCTGCTGGCCTTGGGCGGCGGCGCCGAGCGTGGGTCGCGGTCGATCAATACCGGGCCTTTCACCGTGCACATGCAGGCCAGCCGGGCGCGGCCTTCCAGGCCCAGGCGGCGCAGCGTGGCCAGCTCGTCGTCGCCTGGAGGCGCCAGGTTTTCATGGCCTTCACAGATGGCCACCGGGTCGGCACCACACACACCGGCGCGGCAGCCAAAGTTGATCTTCAGGCCGGCGCCTTCTATTGCTTCCAGCAGCGTGGCGTCGGGTGCCACCTGGAAGGTGATGCCCGACTGGCGGTCGGTGACCTCGGCCGCATCGTTGCGCGCCAGGCGTTCTTTCAGTGACGTGCCGCCGCCCACATGGGTGTTGGTGTCGGCCGTTGCGGCCGAGGCATCGGCCTGGGCCTTGCGCTGCGTGGCTTGCCAGCGGCTTTCGGCGTACAGGCCGCTGCCACCCAGCACGAGCGCCAGCACACCACCCACGCCTTTCGCGGCTTGCACCAGCCAGGCCGGCGCGGTGGCGTCCAGCAGCCAGGCCAAGGTGCCCACCACAGTGGGCCCGGCGTACCAGTAGAAGGCCGACAGGGCCACAGCACCAAACACCAGCGCCACGCGGTAGGGGTTGGCCGGCGCAAAGGCCACCGCCAGGCCGTACAGGCCCGCCGACGCACAGCACGCGCCCAGCAGGACCAGCGCGTGCTGCGGTTCACCATAGGCCGGAGCCGGGCCTTGCACAAAGTAACCCAGGATCAGCCCTGGCAAAAGCGCCATGAAGAGCCGGCGCTGCGCCGCGTGGCGCGGGTCGGTGTCGTACACGTCGCTGAAGACAGCCGCGCGCGGGTTGAAGTCGTAGCAGCTCTTCTGGCAGCCCACGCAGGGGTTGCAGTAGCCGTTTTTCACCACCAGCAGCGGCGCCTGGCCGTAGGTGCGCTGAATGGGTGCCAAGGGGCAGAAGGTGCCGCACCAGCCACTGCGGCCCTTGAACACGCTGCCGCCCGCAAAAGCCAGCCCCAACACCAGCAGCACGCCACTGCCCACAAGCTCGCCGCTGTGGTTGAGCAAGGGCACTCGCAGTGCCACGGCAAGCAGGAACGTGCCTACCGCGATGGCAAAGGACCATGTCTTGAGCGCCGGCGGCAGGTCCAGCGCACGGCCAAAACCGGCCAGGCGCGGGATTTGGTTCATGGTGGCCATGGGGCACACCTGGCGCCACAACCCCGGTGCGATCACCAGCAGGGCTGGCACCACAGGAATGGCCAGGCCCCAGAACAGCTTCAGGCCCAGCACGGGGTTGGCGATGAGGGTGGCCGCCAGCGCCAGGGTGATGGCCATCACCGCCGCCCGTGCGCCGACCCACGCGGCCATGGGCACACGGGTTTCGCGCTTGGTGTAGTTGCGAAAGAACTGTGTGGCAGCTTGCGCCGACGCTGGCACGGCAGGTGCTGGCACGATGGGGATGACCGTCATGCGCGGTCAATCGCCCGCTTGCAGCCGGCGCAGCCGTGCGGCCACGTGCGCGCCCAGGTCGCGCAGCAACGCCAGGGCGATACGGGGTTGCCATGCGGCCAGTTGCTGCAGTGTTTCGGGTGTCAGGCGCAGCAGTTCGGTGGGGCCGCTGCGGCCTGCGGTGGCGGTGACGCCACTGGGCGCGCCGTCCAGGAAGCTCAGCAGGCCGAAGGCTTCACCCTCGCCGCGCCGGGTGGAAGGGCCCTGTGCGGGCGTCAGGTCGACCTGGCCGCTGGCGATGAAGTGCAGGGCCGGTGCGGTGTCGCCGATTTGCACGATCACCGCCCCGGCCGGGTAGCGGCGGCGGGCCGCGTAGGCAATGAACTGCTCCCAGTCGGCACTGCTCAGATCGGCGAGGATGGCCCGCGAAACCGGCGCCGCGCCTGCGGCGGCCGGCGCCGTGCTGGCGCCGGTATAGCTAAAAAAGTCGCTCATGCAATGCCTCTTGGTGGATGCCGGGGCCAGGCCGGACGATGGGGCAATGGCGCTGCAGTACAGATCAGCGCGGGCCGGTCTTGCCGTCGAGGGCCGCCAGATGCGCGAGTGCAGCGTCGACGAGCCCCTGTTCCCAGGTGCCGCCGCTGGCAGTGCCCACTGTCGGCCAGATTCGGGTGTAGTGGTCCCACAGACGCGCCTTTTGTGCCTCGGTGCTGGCCGGGCCCAGCGACGCTTGCAGGGCCTGTGGTGAGATGTCTGCGGCCAGGCGTTGCACCGCCCCCTGAAACGCGGCCAGCAGCCGCGGTTGGTGGGCCGCCAGCGCGTCAGCGGCCGGGCCCGCTGCCGCAAGATTGGCCTGTGGCGTGGCGCTTGGCACAGCGGCCGGCGTTGCAGCACGCACTTGCGCCGTGCCTGGCGAGCTTGCCTTGGGGGCGACGCGGATCTGCGTCACATCAACGTCGGTTTCAGCGGTGGGTGGCGCATGGCGCAGGATTTCCGTCAGGCCCCAGGGTGCGGCCTCTGCGCTTGCGGCCGCCGCCAGCATGGCGGCCGGGTCACCACCGCGCAGTGGCGCGGTGTCCAGCACACCCGGCGTGCGCCTTGGCTGCGTGGTGTGTGCGGTGACGGGCGCAGCGACGGGCGTGGCGATGGGTGCGGCGGCCAAGGCCCGGCGCGGTCCGGACACGCGTATGGCATAGGGCCCCAGTTCGAACACGTCGCCGTCGTCCAGCAGGTGCTCACCCACCAGCCGGCCAGGGGCAGCGTTGACAAAGGTGCCGTTGGTGGACAGGTCCCGCAGCGCCGGCCCGGCCGGTGTGGCCACGATCTCGCAGTGGCAGGCCGAGATGGCCCGCGTGCGGTCTGGAATGGGCCAGGGGTTGGCCGGGTCGCGGCCGATGGCAAAGCGCACCAGCGGCTCGGGCAGACGCGCTTGCGGCATCACGCCTTCGGCGAGTTCGGCGCCCCGGATCAAGGTCAGTTGGTACATCGGCTTGGTCACTCCTTGGGCGCAGCTTAGAGCATGGTTTCATGGTGCAACAAGGCGGTGAGTGCGGCCATCCCTCACAAGTGCGGCTGTGCCTGGGGCGCGGGCGCGCCTTTGGCTGTTGCGGGTGCCACGTGCAGGTGGCATCACGCGCCGCGCTACAATCGCGCCCAATCGCAGTGCTGCAGGTACCCCAAGTGCCTCGCCTGTTTGACCCGCTGCCCCGTCCCGGCCTGAGCCGGACCGTGCCAAACCACCCCGCGCCTTCAGGCTTGCTGCCCCGCGGAGCATCCCACTGACCCCTACCGGCCCCGCCACCCAAGGGCCCACCATCCAGGCGCAGGCCATGAACACTGTTGAGGCCAAACGAGTCCTCGAAACCGCGCTCTTTTGTGCGCCCGCTCCGCTGCCGTTGAACGACATGCGGGCGCTTTTTGCCGGCGAGGTGGGCAGTGACACGCTGCGCCGCATGCTCGACGAACTTGTCAACGACTGGCAAGACCGGGGTGTGGAATTGGTGGCCCTGGCCAGCGGCTGGCGCTTTCAGAGCCGGCCCGAGATGCGCGAATACCTGGACAGGTTGCACCCCGAGAAACCACCCAAGTATTCACGCGCTGCAATGGAAACCCTGGCCATCGTGGCCTACCGCCAGCCCGTGACACGCGGCGACATTGAAGACATTCGGGGCGTCACCGTCAGCAGCCAGATCGTCAAGCAACTTGAAGACCGGGGCTGGATTGAACCCATCGGCTACCGGGAAGCCCCCGGCCGCCCGGCGCTTTATGCCACCACCCGCCAGTTTCTGGACGACCTGGGACTGGCCAGCCTGGACCAATTGCCCGCCATCGTGGGCGGCTCGGATGGCGCCAAGGCCATGGCCGCCCTGCAGGCGATGGACGACACGCCGCCTTTGCTTGAAGACGAGCAAGGCACGCTGGCGCTGGACGACGAAGCGCACGCGCCGGCCGCCGCTGTGGTGCCAGCAGCAGCCGCTGCGCTGGCCACGCCGGGGGTCGCCGCAGAACCTGCGGCCGAGCTTTCTGCCGGCACAAATCACCTTTTCCCTGTAGCCGCGCTGACTGATGCGGCGCCAATTCCTTCAACGGACGCCCCCGCATGAATGCTCCTGACGCTGACCCGCTGCTGCCCGAGGCCGGCCCGGCCACGCCGTCTGACGCGACCCCCACCGGGGGCGACGCCGCTTTGGCCGACAAGCCCAAACGCCGCCGTGCGCCGCGCAAGACGGCCGTTGCTGAGAGCGACGAGGCCGCAGCCACTGCCAGCCCCCCCATGGTCGCAGCGCCCGCCGTCACCGCCGAGGCGGTGACCATCGCAACCGAAGGCGAGGTGCCCGCAGCCGCACCCCGCCGCAAGCGTGCGCCGCGCCGTGCCGAAGCGGCGCCGGCCGAACAAGCCGGCCCCAGCGCCGAGCTCGCCGGCAGCCCCGCCTACATGCCTGACGAACCGGTCAGCGCCGCGCCGCAGCGGCAGGCGGCGATGGCGGTTGCCGTTGACGCGCCGGCCGGTGGGGTCGCCGTCCCGCAGCCTGGCGCCGGTGCGGGCCTCGCAGACCAGGCGGTTGGTGAATCGAATGCCGACGCTGCCGTGTCAGCTTCGGATGGCGACAGTGCCGAAGGCGGTGACAGGCCCCGCCGCAGCCGCAACCGCCGTCGCGGGCGACGTGGTGGCGAGCGGGGCCGTGACGGCGCCGCTGCCGATGCACCCACCGACGCCGATGGTGCCGCCGCCGCCCCCGTCGAAACCGCGCCGCCTGAACCCGCGCCGCTGGCGGTGGAGGTATTTGCCGAAGTGCTGTCAGGTGCCTTTGACGCCGACGCGCCTGTGTCAGAGGGGGACATTCCTGCGGCACCCGTGGCACCGCCCAAGCGCGTGCTGGCGGCCGAACCCGACGCGCCCAAGCTGCAAAAGGTGCTGGCACAGGCCGGTGTGGGTTCGCGTCGCGATCTGGAGCAAATGATTGCCGAGGGCCGGGTCACGGTAAACGGGCAGGCCGCACACACCGGGCAACGCATCTCGTTTGGCGACCGCATCAGCGTCGATGGCAAGCCGGTGCGCTACCGCATTGCGCCGCCGCCGCCACGTGTGCTGGCCTATCACAAGCCCGCAGGCGAAGTCGTCACGCACGACGATCCGCAGCAGCGCCCGACCGTGTTTCGCCGCCTGCCGCGCCTGCCGCAGGGCAAGTGGCAGTCTGTGGGCCGGCTGGACCTCAACACCGAAGGCTTGCTGCTCTTCACCAACTCGGGTGAATTGGCCAATCAGCTGATGCACCCACGATTTGGTGTCGAGCGTGAATACGCCGTGCGCTCACTGGGCGTGCTGTCAACAGAGAGCAAGGCGCGCTTGCTTGACGGTCTGGAGATCGAAGGCCAGCGTTGCGGCTTCAAGAGCATTGAAGACGGCGGCGGGGAGGGCGTGAACCACTGGTACCGCGTGGTCATCACCGAAGGCCGCAACCGCGAAGTGCGCAAGTTGTTTGAAGCCGTGGGCCATGCTGTGAGCCGGCTTATCCGCATCCGCTACGGCTGCGTGGTGCTGCCACGTGGCCTGAAGCGCGGTGTGTGGGTGGACCTGGGTGAGGCTGACGTGCGCGACCTGCGCCGCCTGGCCGCACCCGTGCGGCCCCAGGGACATGCCGGCCCTCAAGGCGCGCCCGTCCCACAAGGCCCGGGTGCGCCGTCCGACGCAGAGGGCGATGGCCCCGGAGGCCGCCGCGGCCGCAACCGCCGTGGCAAGGGCAGAGGCAATGACCGCGCGTTGGATCGGGGCCCTGAGCGCGCCCCGGACCGCGCGCCCGACCGCGCCCCTGACCGTGGCCCACGCCCCAACCGTGCCGAGCGGCCCGACCGTGGCCCCCGTCCTGACCGTGGCGAACGAGCGCCGCGGGGCCCACGCGCAGAGCCGGGTGAGGGCGGTGCCATTCCCAACCCGCTGCAGCAGACCTTTGACAAGCGGGCCATTCAGCAAGACCGCCAGCAGCGCCGTGACATGCCCGAAGACGGGCCCATTCCCAACCCTTTGCAGCAGACCTTTGACAAGCGGGCGCTGCAACAGGCCCGCATGCAACAGCGCGACATTCCCGAAGACGGCCCCATCCCCAATCCCCTGCAACAAACCTACGACAAACGCTTCACCCAGGGCGCACGTGGTGGTGCCGGCCGCAAGGGCGGTGGTGGGGACCCCGAGCAAATCCCTGACCCGATGCAGACGTCCATGGGCTACATCGGCGCTGACGCCTTTCGCCGCAAAGGTGGTGGCGGTGGTGGCGGTGGGCGAGGCGGGCGCCGTACGGGCGGAGGCAATGGCGGCGGCGGTGGTGGAGGTGGTGGCGCCGGTGGTGGTGGCAGGCCTGGAGGCGGTGGCGGCGGCGGTGGCGGCGGCGGTGGCCGTGCAGGTGGTGGTGGGGGCAACCGCGGCCCGCGCCGGGGCCAATGACACGTTGGCACGCTACAATCAAAAGCTTGGCCAAGTCATTGATTCAGGAGAACTTTTATGGCCACTACATCCACAACTGCAGCCGCAACCGAGCGCACCCTTTCGATCATCAAGCCCGACGCCGTGGCCAAGAACGTGATCGGCCAGATCTACGCCCGTTTTGAGGGCGCCGGCCTGAAGGTGGTGGCCGCCAGGATGGCCCACCTGTCGCGTGGCGAGGCCGAGGCGTTTTACGCCGTGCACAAGGCCCGCCCCTTCTTCAACGACCTGGTCAGTTTCATGATCAGCGGCCCGGTGATGATCCAGGCGCTAGAGGGTGCTGGCGCCATCGCCAAGAACCGTGAACTGATGGGTGCCACCGACCCCAAGAAGGCCGACAAGGGCACCATCCGCGCCGACTTCGCCGACAGCATCGACGCCAACGCGGTGCACGGCTCGGACGCGCCTGAAACGGCTGCGGTCGAGATCGCGTTTTTCTTCCCCGGCATGAACGTCTACTCGCGTTAAGCCGCCGTGGCCGCCAATCTTCTCGACTTCGATCTCGAGGGGCTGGCGGCCTTCTGCGGCAGCCTGGGTGAAAAGCGCTTTCGCGCCACCCAGTTGTACCGATGGATCCACCAAAAAGGCCAAGCCGACTTCGACCAGATGTCTGACTTGGCCAAGTCACTGCGCAGCAAGCTGGCCGGCGTGGCCGAGGTGCGCGGCTTGGCCGTCATCAGCGAGCACCAGTCGGCCGACGGCACCGTGAAATGGCTGTTTGACGTGGGCGCGGGCAACGCCGTCGAGGCGGTGTTCATACCCGAAGCTGACCGTGGCACGCTGTGCGTGTCGTCACAGGCCGGGTGTGCCGTGGGCTGCCGTTTTTGCAGCACGGGCCACCAGGGCTTCAGCCGCAATCTCAGCACCGGCGAGATCGTGGCGCAGCTTTGGTTTGCCGAACACCGGATGCGCAAGCAACTGGGTCTGGCGGCAGGCGAGCGCGCCATCGACAACGTGGTGATGATGGGCATGGGCGAGCCGCTGCAGAACTACGACGCGCTCTTGCCCGCGCTGCGCACCATGCTCAGCGACCATGCCTATGGCCTGTCCAGGCGCCGCGTCACGGTGTCCACATCGGGTCTCACCCAGATCATCGACCGGCTGCGTGAAGATTGTCCGGTGGCGCTGGCCGTGTCGCTGCATGCGCCCAACGACGCACTGCGTGACGCGCTGGTGCCACTCAACCGCAAGCACCCCATCAATGAATTGCTGGACGCTTGCGTGCGCTACCTGGACGCGGCACCGCGCGACTTCATCACCTTTGAGTACTGCATGCTTGATGGTGTGAATGACACCCCTGAACAGGCGCAGCAACTGGTGCGCCTGGTGCAGGGCAGGGTGCCGTGCAAGTTCAACCTGATTCCCTTCAACCCCTTTCCCGCGTCGGGCCTGAAGCGGTCGCCGCATGAACGTGTGCTGGCCTTTGCCAAGGTGTTGCAAGACGCAGGCATCGTGACCACCATCCGCAAGACCCGGGGCGACGACATCGACGCCGCCTGCGGGCAACTGGCCGGCGAAGTACAAGACCGCACGCGTGCCGGCGAGCGCATGGCGCAGCGCCGCTTGACGGTGCCCATCGTGCCCGCTGGAGCCCACCCATGAAGCGCTTGTTGTTGCTGTGGGGCATGGCGGCCACGCTGCTCTTGGTGCTTGCCGCTTGCACCACAGTGCCGCCAACCAATGTACATCAGCCGATGACCGCGCGGCCTGCGCCGCGCCCGGACAATCTTTCCAACTCAGGCAGTATCTATCAGGCTGGTGTCTCCCGCACTCTG
>CAZUKT010000100.1:0-11182 GCA_964620975.1 uncultured Rubrivivax sp.
GGGAATCACCTCGCTCACCAGGTCACAGCCCCCGACGTCCCACACCGGCGCGCCACCGGCGCGCTGAACGCAAGGCTCGATGCCCATCCAGGCCTGGTACATGGCCGGCCGTGCCAGGTCGTTCATGGCCGCGTCCACCACGCAGAAATTCTTGCCGCCGTCGTCGCTTCGGCCGGGTTTGAGCACCACCACCTCAGTCAGCAGCACGCCCGCGTTGCCGACAAGCGAACGGCCAGGCTCCAGCAGCAGCTCGCGGTGGCCGTGGCCACGGGCATCCAGCCGCTGCAAAAGGCTGGCCACCAGCGCATCGGCCTGCGGTGGCTGTTCGTCGGTGTAGGTGATGCCCAGGCCACCGCCCACGTCCACGTGGTGGATGCCTATGCCGGCCGCCTCCACCGCCTCCACCAGGTCGAGCAAACGGTCGAGCGCGTCCAGGTAGGGCGCCATTTGGGTAATTTGCGAGCCGATGTGGCAGTCGATGCCCAGCACCTGCAACCCCGGCAACGACGCCGCCAGCCCGTAGGCGGCCAGCGCCTGGCCGTGTGCGATGCCGAACTTGTTGCCCTTCAGCCCGGTGGATATGTAGGGGTGGGTGCCAGCGTCCACGTCGGGGTTGACGCGCAGGCTCACAGGCGCTCGGCGGCCCAGGGCCAGCGCTTCTTCGTTGAGCACCACCATCTCGCCCTGGCTTTCGACGTTGAAGCAGCGCACACCCGCTTGCAAGGCCTGGCGCATCTCGGCGCGTGACTTGCCCACGCCCGAGAAAACCACACGCGACGCGTCACCGCCGGCCGCCAGCACACGCGCCAGCTCACCGCCCGAAACAATGTCGAAACCGCAACCCGCCTCGGCAAAGGTCTGCAGCACGGCGAGGTTGGAGTTGGCCTTCATGGCGTAACAAAGCATGTGCTTGCGGCCTTGGAGCGCACGCTGGTAGGCGTGGGCGGCTGACCGCATGGCCGCGCGCGAATACACATAAAGTGGTGTGCCAAAACACCGCGCCAGGTCAGCCAGGGCATGGCCTTCGAGCTTGAGCTCGCCGTCTTCGCGGGCCAGGAAAGGGGCGCCCGGCAAGCTCATCGCGAAGGCGCCGAAGCCGTTGGGGCAGCGGCGGTGGGCGCTGCTGGCAAGGTCAAGGGGCCCTTCTGACCGCAACCGGCCAGGCAGAGCGCGCACGCCCCCGCGAGCAAGGGGGTCACGACACGGCGGACTAAACTCATTTGACGAAGCGCTTGCATGCGAAGGATTCTATGAGTACCGCCCCTGCCGATTCGGCACTGTCCGACGCCGACTACCGTCGCGAAACGGCCAGCTTGCTGGCCCGCATTGAAGCCACCACAGACCTGTGGCTGCAAGACGACTTGATCGATATCGACACCCAGCGCACGGGCGGACTGCTGGAGATGTCCTTCCCCAATGGCAGCAAGATCATCGTCAACACCCAGCCGCCTCTGCATGAAGTCTGGCTTGCCGCGCGAGGTGGTGGATATCACTATCGATGGGTGGGCGGCGCGTGGCTTGACACGCGCGACGGCAGCGAATTCCTGGCGGCGCTGTCACACCACGCCAGCTTGCAAGGCGGCCAGCCACTGCAGTTTTGACCGCGCCCGCCCAACAGACCTGTGGCTTGGGCCGGGCTGCGTTGGCAGCTAACGCCGAAACAGATCGAGGATGCCGCTGCGCTCAGTCTCGGTGGCCGGCTGCGGCACGGTGTCTTCCAGGCCCACGCTGCTGATGCCCCCGCCGTGAGCATATTCGTCAAACATCCAGTAGGGGCCTGACTGCAACACGCCTTCTGGCGGCGTGAGTTCCTGCACCGGCACGCCCTTTAGCGCCTGCTGCATCAACTCAATCCACACCGGCAATGACAAGCCGCCACCGGTTTCGCGGTCACCCAGCTTGCGCGGTGTGTCGTAGCCTATCCACACCACCGCAGTCAGCGTGGGCTGGAAGCCCGCAAACCAGGCGTCCATTGAATCGTTGGTGGTGCCTGTCTTGCCATACAAATCAGGCCGTTTGAGCGTGGCCTGGGCCCGCGCCGCCGTGCCGCTGCGGGCCACCTCTTGAAGCAGTGTGCCCATGACAAATGCATTGCGCGCCGGCAGCGTGCGCATGGACTCGGCCAGGACGGGCGCGTTGCTTTCCTGCCGCAGCTGGCCCTTGTTGTCGGTGATGCGCTGTATCAGCATGGGCGGCACGCGGTAGCCGCCGTTGGCAAACACGCTGTAGGCCGTAGCCATCTGCATGGGCGTGACCGAGCCGGCGCCCAGGGCCATGGTCAAGTACGCGGGGTGTTTGTCGCGGTCAAAGCCAAAGTTCTCTAGCCATTCCTGCGCAAACTCGGTTCCTGTGGCCTTGAGCACACGGATAGACACCATGTTCTTTGACTTGGCCAGGGCCGTTTGAAGCGGCATGGGGCCGTCAAACTTGCCGTCATAGTTCTTGGGCTCCCAGGGCTGGCTGCCCGTAGCGCCGGCGTCGAAGAACAGCGGTGCGTCGTTCACCACCGTGGCTGGCGTGAAACCACGCTCCAGAGCCGCCGAGTAGATGAAAGGCTTGAAGCTCGAACCCGGCTGGCGCCAGGCCTGGGTGACGTGATTGAACTTGCTCTTGCCAAAGTCAAAGCCACCCACCAACGCCCGGATAGCCCCGTTGCGTGGGTCCATGGCCACAACTGCGCCTTCGACTTCAGGTAGCTGGGTCAATGCCCACTCGCCCTTGGCGTTGCGCAGGGCGCGCACCACGGCACCACGGCGGATTTGCACCTTGGGGCCGGCCTTGTCCGACAGGCCAGAGGTCACGGGCCGCAGGCCTTCGCCAGTGACCGAGATGGTGTCGCCCGACTGCAGCATGGCCACCACCTTGCGCGGCACCACCTCCAACACCACCGCCGAACGCAGGTCGTCGTTGTCAGGGTGGTCGGCCAACGCTTCGGCCACGCGGGCATCAATCATGGCCGCATCGGCAGGCAAGTCCACATAGGCCTCGGGGCCACGGTAGACCTGCCGCAGTTCGTAATCCATCAAACCTTTGCGCAGCGCCCGGTAAGCCACCACCTGGTCGGCTGCTTTGACCGTCAGCACCACGTCCAGGCCGCGTGTGTAGGTTTCGTCGCCGTACTGCGCAAACACCAGTTGGCGTGCGGTTTCGGCCACAAATTCGGCGTGCACGCCGTTGTCAGACTGCGTGCGATAGCGCAGCACCTGCGCCAAGGCTTCTTCATGCTGGGCTTCGGTGATGAAGCCGGTCTGGAACATGCGGTCGATGATGTAGCGCTGGCGCAGCGTCGCGCGCCTGGGGTTGGCAATGGGGTTGTAGGCCGAAGGCGCCTTCGGAAGGCCGGCCAGCATGGCGGCTTCGGCCACCGTCACTTCCTTGAGCTTCTTGCCAAAGTAGATTTCTGCGGCGGCTGCAAAACCGTTGGCGCGTTGGCCCAGAAATATCTGGTTCATGTAAAGCTCAAGGATCTGATCCTTGGAGAGAAGGTTCTCTATCTTCAGCGCCAGCAGGATTTCGTAGATCTTGCGGGTGAAGGTCTTCTCGGTTGAAAGATAGAAGTTGCGTGCTACCTGCATGGTGATGGTGGACGCGCCTTGGCTGCGGGCGTCGCGCAGGTTCTCCAGCGCAGCGCGCGCCACGCCTTTGTAGTCCACACCGCCGTGCTGGTAGAAACGAGCATCCTCGGCCGCCAGCACGGCGTCTTTCATGACCTGCGGAATCTGGGCGATGGGCATGAAGGTGCGGCGTTCCTCGCCAAACTCACCAATCTGCACGCCGTCGGCCGAAAACACCCGCAGGGGAAGCTTGGGGCGGTAGTCGGTAAGGCTGCTGATTTCTGGCAAGTTGGGGAAAGCCACCGCCAAGGCCAGCCCCACTACAAACAGCAAGGCAAACAAGGCTGCAAGTGCCAAGCCCCCCAGCCAAAGCAGGCCATGCGTCAGCCACTGCCAGCCGGCACGCAAGCGCATGCCGCGCGGCGTGGCGGCAGACGGGGGCAATGCGGACTCTGGCTCGGAAGGGGTCATAAAGAACCCGTCAATCGGGCCGAAAGATTATAGGAACCGGGCTCGATGTCGCTGCGCTTCCGGGCGGCTGTCTGTTTGCGGCGATGTGCGTGACATTGTCCACAGTCTGCACGCCGGCCCTGAATCAAGGCGTGGAAGGGGGCTTGCGGGTTGTTTCAAATGCGTCACGCCGCGTCCCCCCGAGACAACGTAGGCTATGGGCTGCGGGCGCTTTTTTCTTTGGTGCACAAGGGCTTTACTGCTAGCATTGAAGTAACTTCTTAACAAGCTCGGGGTTGGCGTCGGGCGTATTTCGCCGATTCAACGCGTGGCTGGGGAGTAACTAACTTGGGTTTTCTGGACACATTGCTGGGCCGCAAACACCCGCCGATGATCGGGCTGGACATCAGTTCGTCCAGCGTCAAGCTGGTCGAACTTGACCAAACCGCCACAGGCGAGTTTGTGCTTGAGCGTTTTGCCTCCGAGCCGTTTGAAAAGGGCTGGATCACCGACGGCCAGATCGAGAAGTTCGATGAAGTCGCGGCCGCCGTCAAACGGGTGCTCAGCAAGAGCGGCACCAAGACCAAACAGGTCGTGATGGCGATGCCTCAATCGGCCGTGATCACCAAAAAGATCATGTTGCCCGCCGGCCTGCGCGAAGAAGAAATGGAACTGCAGGTCGAGTCCGAGGCCAACCAATACATTCCGTTCTCGCTGGACGAAGTGAGCTTGGACTTTTGCGTCATCGGTCCCAGCCCCACGTCAGCCGGTGATGTAGAGGTACTGATCGCAGCCAGCCGCAAGGACCGCGTTCAAGATCGCCAGGGCCTGGCCGAAGCCGCCGGCCTGAAACCCGCTGTGCTGGACATCGAATCGCATGCCTCACGCTTGGCCATGGGTCGTGTGGTGGGGGCGCTGCCCAACGAAGGGCGGGATGCGCTCGTGGCGCTGTTTGAAATCGGCGCCGACACCACAAGCCTGAAGGTGCTGCGCGACGACGAAATGCTGTACGACCGCGACCAGGCCTTTGGCGGCTCACAGCTCACCCAACTCATCTCTCGTCAGTACGGCTTTTCTTTCGAAGAAGCCGAAGCCAAGAAGCTGACGGGGGATCTGCCGGAAGACTACGAGTCGGCGATCCTGGCCCCCTTTGTCGACAGCCTGTCGCAAGAAATCGGCCGGGCGCTGCAGTATTTCTTTACCAGCACACCGCACCACAAGGTTCACTACGTGATGCTCGCTGGTGGCACGGCCACGCTACCGGGCCTGAAAGAACGTGTCACTGACCTCACGGGCTTTGCCGCCAACGTGGTCAACCCGTTCGAGAACATGCAACTGGGTTCTGCAGTCCGCGAAAGTCGGGTGCGCCGTGAGGCACCTTCTTACCTGACGGCCTGCGGCTTGGCGATGCGGAGGTTCTTGCAGTGATCCTCATCAACCTGCTGCCCCACCGCGAAGAAAAACGCCGCCAACGCAAGCGCGCTTTTTTTGTCGGGCTTGGTGCGTGCGCTCTGGGTGGCGTGGTAGCTGCCGGCCTGTGGTTTTCAGTTTTGCAGCAGATGACATCTGCGCAGGAGTCGCGCAACGACTTCCTGAAGGCCGAGATTGCACGCCTTGACATCCAGATCAAGGACATCGCCACACTGCGCACAGAAATCGAGGCCCTCAAGGCACGCCAGAAGGCCGTGGAAGACCTGCAAACCGACCGCAACGTGCCTGTGCACTTGCTTGACGAACTGGTGCGCCAGACGCCCGAAGGCGTTTACCTCACCAGCATCAAACAGACCGCGCAGGTCGTCGCTATCGTCGGCGTGGCCCAAACCAACGAGCGTGTGAGCGAGTTCCTGCGCAATGCGCTGTACAACTCACCCTGGCTTGAAAAGCCCGAGTTGGTGGAAATCAAGTCGATTTCACAAACCACCGCGGGCCGCGAACAACGCAGGCTGTCCGAGTTCTCGATGCGCGTGACGCTCAAGCGGCCGCAGGCTGCTGCGCCTGCGGTTGCGGCGCCGGCGGCATCAGGTGCATCACGCTCGGCGGCAACCAAGGCTCCTTGAGGCGAACATGGCAAAACCATCCACCCTCAGCTTCGAACTCAGCAGCTTCGTTGACAACGCAGCCTCACAGTTCAAGAACCTCAACCCCAACGAGCCCGGTCAGTGGCCGACTCTGCCAAGGCTTGCGGCATGGGTTGCCGCCGGTATAGCGGCAATCTTGGCAGGCTGGTTCTTGGTGCTGTCCGACGCCAACGGCGAACTTGAAACAGCGCGCGCCAAAGAACCCAAGCTCAAGGAAGAGAACCGCAACCGCTTGGCACAGGCCGTCAACCTGAGCGAATTGCGCAAGCAAAAACTCCAGGTTCAAGAATACGTGACGCAGCTTGAGAAACAGCTTCCAGGCAAGGCCGAAATGGACGCCCTGCTTTCGGACATCAACCAGGCCGGCTTGGGCCGGGGGCTGCAGTTTGAGCTCTTCAGACCCGGCCAGATTCAGGTCAAGGACTACTACGCCGAACTGCCCATTGCCATCCGCGTCAGTGGCCGGTACCACGACGTGGGAGCCTTTGCAGCGGACGTGGCCAACCTGTCGCGCATCGTGACGCTGCAGAACCTGAACTTGGCGCCGGTAGGCGCCAAGGACGGCCCGCCAACGCTTTCAATGGAAGCAACCGCGCGCACCTATCGCTACCTGGACGCCACCGAGATTGCCGAGCAGCGCAAGGCCATCGACACGCGCAACGCCGCTGGAGCCAAGAAATGATCGGCGCCCCCGGCATGCGCAATGCTCTGCGTGCTGCTTGTGTGGCACTTGCAGCGGTACTTCTGGCAGCCTGCAGCGCCGAGCATGAAGAGTTGCGGCTATGGATGGAGCAGCAGCGTCGCGAGGTCAAACCCAACATCACGCCGCTTCAGCCACCCAAAAAGTTCGACCCGCAGCCCTACACATCGGCACAGGCCGTAGAGCCCTTCAGCCAGCAAAAGCTCACGGTGGCCCTCAAGCAAGAGGCGCGGCAGCCGAATTCCTTGCTGTCTGCCGAATTGAACCGGCGCAAAGAGCCTCTTGAGGCATACCCGCTGGACAGCATGAGCATGGTCGGCAGTGTCAACAAGCAAGGGCAACCCTTCGCGCTCTTGCGCGTGGACGCCCTCCTCTACCAGGTCAAGCTGGGTGATTACCTGGGCCAGAACTACGGCCGCATCACCCGCATCGCCGAAACCGAGATCGCCATGCGTGAAATCGTGCAAGACGCCGCCGGCGAATGGATCGAACGCCCCGCCACGCTACAGCTTCAGGAGAGGGCGCGATGAGGACACATCAGGAGAATTCGACCATGTTCCACTGGCGAGCCGCCGCTGCCGCCCTTTCCGCCGCCAGCACCCTGCTGCTGACGCCTGCGGTGTGGGCACAAAACGCGATCCAGTCGATCACCAGCAGCCAACAGGCCGGGACCGAAGTTGTTCGCATCGAGATGAGCGAGCCGCTTGCGGCGGTGCCCAACGGCTTTTCGGTGCAGGCGCCTCCACGCATCGCCATTGACCTGCCCGGTGTCACCAACGCCATCGGGCGCAATACCGTCGAACTGAACCAGGGCAACCTGCGCTCGGTGGCTGTGGCGCAGGCGGGTGACCGCACGCGCCTGGTGCTCAACCTCAAGCAGGCGTCGGGGTACCGTGCCCAGCTACAAGGCAAGGTCTTGCTGTTGGTGCTGGATGTGGCCGGCCCTGCCGTGGCTGCAGCCGAGCAACCGGTGCAGTTTGCACCACCGCAAAACGCGGTATCGCAGGCGCTTCGCGACGTGGACTTCAGGCGCGGCCAAGACGGTGCGGGCCGGGTCATCGTCAACCTGCCCAGCACGCAAGTTGGGGTGGATATTCGCCAGCAAGGGCAGAGCCTGGTGGTGGAATTCCTGCGCTCCACACTTCCCGACAATCTGCGCCGCCGCCTTGACGTCACCGACTTCGGCACGCCAGTCAAGAGTGTGTCCACCTTCCAGAGCGGCGACCGGGTGCGCATGGTGGTGGAACCCACGGGCTCGTTGGAACACAGTGCCTACCAAAGTGACAACCAGTTTGTGCTGGAGGTGCGGCCGGTCAAGATCGACCCCAACAAGCTCACCCAGGGCCCGGGGTTTCAGGGCGAGAAGCTGAGCCTGAACTTCCAGAACATCGAAGTGCGGGCGCTGCTGCAGGTGATTGCCGACTTCACCAACTTCAACGTCGTCACCAGTGACACCGTGACAGGCACCGTCACGCTGCGCCTCAAGGACGTGCCCTGGGACCAGGCGCTGGACATCATCCTGCAGAGCAAGGGCCTGGGCGTGCGCAAGAACGGCAATGTGCTGTGGATCGCGCCCAAGGATGAACTGGCAAGCAAAGAACAGGTTGACCTGGAATCCAGGAAGAAGATCGCCGACCTGGAACCGACGCGCACGCAAGCATTCCAGCTCAACTACACGAAGGCCGAAGAAGTTGCCAAGGGCTTGACGGGCCAGGCAACTGCCGGCGGTGGTGGTGGCGGCGGCGGCAACCAGAACCGCATTCTGTCGGCACGGGGCAGCGTCATCTTTGAGACCAGAACCAACCAACTCTTCGTCTCTGACGTGCCGAGCAAGCTCGAAGAAGTTCAGTTGTTGATTGCCAAGATAGACATTCCGGTGCGCCAGGTGCTGATCGAGGCCCGCATTGTGGAAGCCGACGACACCTTTGGACGCTCGTTGGGCATCAAGCTGGGTGGCACAGACCTGCGCGGCCTGCGTGGAGGCATACCAGGCTACAACGTCGGCTCCAACAACTACGTCACCGTGGGGGGCAACTATTCCAACGTGGGTGTGCAGACAGGGCAGACACCCAACACGGACACTAGCTACATGCCGGGCTCGCAGTTTGTAAACCTGCCGGCAAGTACCACCTCGTTCGGCGGCGCGTCGGCTGCCACCTTTGCGCTGTCGCTCTTTGGTGCCACAGCCAACCGCTTCTTGAACCTGGAGATTTCCGCGCTCGAAGCCGAAGGCAAAGGCAACATCGTCTCCAGCCCTCGTGTCATTACCGCCGACCAGACCAAGGCGCGCATCGAGCAAGGCGAAGAGATTCCCTACCAGCAGGCCACATCCAGCGGCGCCACGTCGGTGGCTTTCAAGAAGGCCAGTTTGCGTCTGGAAGTAACCCCGCAGATCACGCCTGAAGGCAACGTGATCCTGGACCTGGAAGTCAACAAGGACAGCCGTGGCGCCCTCACCGCAGCCGGCCCGGCCCTCAATACCAAGCAGGTCAAGACCCAGGTGCTTGTAGAAAACGGCGGCACCGTCGTCATCGGTGGCATCTTTACGCAAGACTAACAAACTGAAGTCAACAAGGTGCCGCTTCTGGGCGATATCCCTTTCCTGGGCTACTTGTTCCAGAACCGCGTGAAGAGCACCCGCAAGACTGAATTGCTGGTGTTCATCACCCCCAAGATCGTGACCGACCGCTCGGCCGCGCGCTGACCCGACGCACAGCAACAAACGCTGTGCTCGCCCGGCAGGGCCGACCCAGGAATTCGACCATGAAGATGTTCAAACGACTTTTTTCAATCTTGGCCCTGCTGGCGCTTGCCGCCTGCGGCGGTGGCGGCTCGGACGCTGGCACATCGGGCTTCGGTGACGGGTCCGGGAATGGTGGTGGCACGGCCGTGACGCCGGTGCTGACCATGGAAATCAGGCTCGTCGATCAAGCAGGTGCCACCACCTCCAACGTACTGGCTGGGCAGCCCGTTCGCGCCCGAGTGGTTTTGCGCCGCAATGGCACCGCAGTGGCCGACGAGATCGTGCAGTTTGAAGCTGAGCAAACAGGTCAGTTGGTAAAGATCGACCCTGTGGCCGGTTCGCAGCTGACTGACAGCACCGGCGAGGCGCAGGTGACGGTGTCGTCGCTGGGCACCACTTCAGGCGCCGGCCGTATCAAGGCCACAGCCAAAGTCGGCACGCTCACAGCCACCGCATCGGCCAACTTCTTCGCCACGTCAGGCAGCACGACACCGCCCACATCGCTGACCCTCAGCACGCTTGAAATCGGTGGCACCACAGCCCCAACCACAGTTTCGGCCTATGGCACCACCGGTGTCGAAGTGCAGGTGCTGCAAGCGGGCGTGCCATACACAGCGGGGCCTGTGGTCGTCAACTTCACCACGTCCTGCCCAGCGGGCAAGGCGAGCATCACCGCCAACGCCACCACGCAACTCACCAACGGCCGGGCCGTTGCCACTTTTGTGGACAACGGCTGCGCGCAAACGGTGGATTCTGCGGTCACCGTGACCGCATCCATCTCCACCGACGCCAGGTCCGCCAACATGACCGTGCGCTCACCCACCACGGGCAGCCTGCGCTTCGTTACTGTGGTTCCTGCGGACAAGTCCATTACCCTGCGTGGCCAGGGCGGCAACGGCCGCCAGGAAAATGCCACCGTGACCTTCCAACTGGTGGACGTGGCCGGCCAGGGTGTGGGCAACGCCGACGTGTGTTTTGACATCAGCACCTACATCGGTGGCCTCAATGTCGACGGCTTCAGCCCCACGCGGCTGCCCGCCGTACCTGGCACCACAGCACTTTGCGGCACCGACAACCTGAGCGTGGTGCGGTATGTAAAGCGAACCAACCCCGATGGCACAGTGGCGGTGCAGATAAATTCTGGCACCGTGCCCACGCCAGTGCGCGTGCGCGCACGTGCCCTGTACCCCGCCATAGCAACGACGCCGCTTGAGAGCTTCTCGGACACACTGTCCGTGTCTACAGGCCTGCCGCTGCAGCGTTCTTTCTCGCTGTCTGTGGACAAGGCCAACATTGATGGCGGCAATTTCGACGGCGAAGTGGCGGTTCTGACAGCACGCCTGGCCGACCAGTTTTCCAACCCCGTACCTGACGGCACGGTCATCAACTTCATCGCCTCTGGCGGTGCGGTGTGTACAGCCAACAACGGCTCGTGTCGCACGTCCAATGGCGCCTGCTCATGCAATGTTGTTTCCCAGGCGCGCCGTCCGCAGGACAACCGCATCATCGTCACGGCCTATGCCGTTGGTCTGGAAGACTACGACGAACGTGATGGCGACAACGTCTACACCGCTGGCGTAGATGCCTTCTCGACCGCGCAAGACGGTTCACCCAATCCGCAGGATCTGGGTGACGCCTATGTCGATGCCAACAAGGA